>DHMA01000144.1:5710-7809 GCA_002405555.1 Opitutia bacterium UBA4654 | reverse complement strand
CAAACGGAGGGCGCGTTTCGGAGGCGGAGGCTCTCGCGCTTCTCGACGCGCCGCTCTTCGAATTGGGGCGCATGGCCGACGCCCGCAGGCGCAGTCTCGACCCGTCGGGAGAGGCGGGGTATATCGTCAACCGCATGGTGAACTACTCCAACGTATGCAAGGCGATGTGCGCGTTTTGCGCGTACCACGCAAAGGCGGGCAGAATCTCGCCGTACACGCTTTCGGACGACGAAATTTTGCGGCTTTGCGGCGACGCCGTAGAGCGCGGCGGAGTCCAGCTCATGTTGCAGGGCGGGCTTCACCCCGACTTCCGCCTCGAATGGGCGGAGGGGCTTTTGCGGAGGATAAAGGCGGAGTATCCCGCGCTTTGGCTTCATGTGTTTTCGCCGTCCGAAATCGTCTGGTTTGCGAGGGGCGCGGGGATTCCGATTTTCGACTGCGTGCAACGCCTCAAAGACGCTGGCGCGGACTCCGTCCCCGGGGCTGCCGACATTCTCGTGCCGCGCGTGCGCGCCGAAGTTTGCGGCAACAAGTGCACGGTGGAGGAATGGACCGAGGTAATGCGCTCGCTCGCGCGTCTCGGCATGTACTCGTCGGCGACGATGACTTTCGGCATAGGCGAAACCCTTTCCGAGCGCATTGAGCACCTTTCGCGGATAAGGAAAATTCAGGACGAAACGGGTGTCTTCAAGGCGTTCATCGCGTGGCCCGTCGCCCCCGAAAACACCGAAATAGAGGGGAAAGTGGGGCGCGTGGGCTCGCCCGAATTTCTGAAAATGCTGGCGGTCTCGCGCATATTTTTGGACAACGTAAAATACGTGCAGTCGGGCTGGCTGACCGAGGGGCTGAGGGCGGCGGAAGTCGCGCTGCTTTTCGGGGCAAACGACGTCGGCGGGGTGCTCATGGACGAAATGGTAGTCCGCGCCGCGGGAATCGACAACAGGGCGACCGCCGAAAACATGCGCAGGGTTATCCGCAACGCGGGTTTCCGCCCGCGCGAACGCGACGGTCTCTACAACACAATACGCGCATTCTAAAATGAAATTCGCAATCACACCCTGTCCCAACGACACGTTCACATACTTCGGGCTAATCGACGGAGCGGTTGAGTCGGACTTCGAATTCGTTTTCGACGACATCGAAAACCTCAACCTCGCCGCCGAAAGGGGAACGTACCCGATTACGAAAATGTCCTTCGCCCAGTACGCGAAATGCGCCGACAAATACGAGCTTCTCGACGCGGGCGCGGCTCTCGGAATGGGCACGGGCCCCGTGCTCGTCGGGCGCGGGGAAATCGACGCCGACTGCGTCTTCGCAGTCCCCGGTATAAACACGACCGCGGCTTTGCTTCTCAAACACAAATTCGGCAAAAACGTAAAAATGCGCCCGATGCACTTTCGGAAAATCGCCGACGCCGTCGCGGCGGGCGAATTCCGCGCGGGAGTGCTCATTCACGAGGGGCGTTTTGTGTACGAATCCCTCGGACTCGAACTGCTGTGCGACTTGGGCGCGGAGTGGAGCAACTCGACGGGGCTTCCCGTGCCGCTCGGCTGCATCTGCGCGCGCCGCGATTTTTCGGAACGCCGACCCGCGATAGAGTCGGCAATCCGCGCAAGCCTCCGCGCGGCGTTCGCCGACCCCGAAAAAACCTACCCGTATGTCGCAAACATGGCGCAGTACCTCGACCCCGACGTGCTGAAAAAACACATCTACGCGTTCGTCAACGACTACTCCTTCGACATCTCCCCGATAAGAAAAAAACTTCTGGATTCGCTATGCTAAGAGCCGTATTTTTCGCAACCCGAATGGAGGCGGAGCACGTTCTCGCCGAAAAAAAATTCGGATACAAACAAATCTGCGCCGAGCCGTTCAGGGTCTGGCGCAATCGGCGGAATCTGGTTGTAATTACGGGAATCGGGCTTGTGAACGCGTCGGTCGCGTTTGCGTGGGCGGCGCGGAAATTCAGGTTCGGCGACGTTCTCAACGTGGGCGCGGCGGGGGCCACGGCGTTCGACGGCAAACCCGTGGAGATGGGAAAATTCTACAAAATTTCGAAAGTGGTGTGCCTCGAACCCTACAACGAAACGGCGTTCAGGCTC
>DHMA01000144.1:5198-5658 GCA_002405555.1 Opitutia bacterium UBA4654 | reverse complement strand
GTTCAGGCTCGGACGCGCGGGCAGGGCGCTGGTGTCGAGCAGCAGCCCCGTTTCGACGCGCGAGGAGCGCGAGTTCGCGGGAAAATTCGCGCCGCTTGTCGATATGGAGGGCTACGCGCTCGCGCGGGCGGCGGAGGTTTTCGGCAAGAAAATTTCGATGGTGAAAATGGTCACGGACTTTTCGCACGAATGCGACATTTTCGGAAACATAAAAAAGATGTCCGAAAAATTCGCGCAAATGGAGGACGTCTGGATTTAGTGCTTGAAAATCCGCCGGCTCCGCAAAATAGTCTTCGTTTTTTATGAGTGGTTTTTTCAAAAGCAGAAAGGCGAAACTCGCCGTCTTCGGCGCGGCGGCGGTCGCGCTCGTCTTCGCGTGGACGCTCTTTATTTGGCGCGACGAAATCATGGGAGCTGTCGCCGGGCTCGGCGTCTATTTCCGCGACAGCGTGAAGATTCT
>DHMA01000144.1:3687-5148 GCA_002405555.1 Opitutia bacterium UBA4654 | reverse complement strand
CCGTGCCGCTCGCGTTCTACGCGCTTGCGATTTTCGTTTTGCCGCTGTTTTTCCTGCCCGTAACGCCCGTGTTCGTCGTGGCGGCGGCGCGTCCCGAACCCTACTGGGTGGTGCTGCTGTTCTGCCTTGCGGGAGTGTCGGCAAACGTTGTGGTGTCGTATTTCATCTCGCGGAAATTCGGTTTTTTCCTCAGGCGCGTGCTCGAAAAGCGCGGCGTGAACATTCCCGAAATTCCGCCCTACGAGCAGTACGAGCTGACGTTTCTGATGCGCATGATTCCCGGGAATCCGCTTGCGGTGCAAAACTACGTTTTGGGCGCGGTGAACGTCTCGTTTTTCAAGTACGTCGTGGTGTCGCTGCCGATTCAGTATCTGCAAATTTCGGCGTATGTGTATTTCGGCGAGGGGATTTTCGAGGGCGGAATTTCGAAGATAATTCTTGGGTCGAGTCTGCTGATGGTCGTCGCCGTAATCGCCCGAATGCTCGAAAAACGCTACGGACACAAACTCAAAAAAAATGGAATTTCTAAAACAGAGCGATGAAATTTTGAGCGTCGGCGAATTTTCGCGGCGCTTCAAAATGCTGGTAAAAACGTCGGTTCCCGAACTGTGGCTAAGCGGCGAAATTTCGAACCTCAAAACCTATTCGAGCGGGCACACATACTTCACGCTCAAAGACGAGGACGCCGCGATTTCGGCGGTGCTCTTCAAGGGCAACGCCCGCGCGGTGTCCTTCCCCCTGCGCGAGGGCATGAAGATTTTTGCGTACGGCGAAATCTCGGTCTACGAACAGCGCGGCAACTACCAGCTGATTGTCCGCGCGGCTCTGCCCGACGGCGCGGGAAGCCTCGCCGAACGCTTCAACGCGCTCAAACGCAAGCTTGCCGACGAGGGGCTTTTCGACGCGGAGCGCAAAAAACAAATTCCGACGCTTCCCAAAAACGTGGCGGTCATTACATCGCCGACGGGGGCGGCAATCCGCGACTTCTGCCGAATACTCTCGCGCCGCGGCTGGCGCGGCAACGTGTGGATTCTGCCGTCGAGGGTTCAGGGGGCGGAGGCGGCGAGGGAAATAGTCTCGCAAATCGAATACGCGCAGACGCATGCCGCGCCCGACGGTTCGCCGTTCGACCTCCTTGTACTCATGCGCGGCGGCGGAAGCTTGGAGGACCTGTGGCCTTTCAACGAGGAAATCGTCGCCCGCGCCGTCGCGGCATGCCCGATACCCACGATTTCCGCGGTCGGGCACGAGATTGACTTCACCCTTTCCGACTTCGCCGCAGACCTCCGCGCCGAAACTCCGAGCGCGGCGGCGGAGCACATTTCGAGCGCGTACATCGAGGCGTCTTCGGCACTTCGCGAGACTTTCGAAAACATCGCAAAACGGGCGCAGTTCAGGCTGGCGTCGCTCCGCGCGGAGCTCGACGCAAAGGCGGGCGTTTTGCGGGCGAATTCGCCGACG
>DHMA01000144.1:0-3655 GCA_002405555.1 Opitutia bacterium UBA4654 | reverse complement strand
AATTCGCCGACGGAAAAAATCGCAAACTACGCGTTGAGGCTCGACGAAATGTCGGCGCGGCTCGGTTTTTCGGCGGCGCAAAGAATCCACGCGCTCCGCTCGGAGCTTGCCGAAGCCCGCGCCCACTTTGCCGCCGTCGCCCCGCTTCCGCGCTTGGCGGCGATGTCGGACAGGCTTTCGGCGATGTCGAAACAGCTCGAAATTTTGGGCGTTGAAAACACGCTAAAACGCGGATTTGCCCTCGCGACGGATTCCGACGGCCGCGCGGTTTCGGCGGCGACGGCAAAAGTCGGCGAAACCCTGAACGTGCGCTTCTGCGACGGCTCGGTTTCCGCGACGGTCGGAAGCGTGGAGCGGCGTTAGCAAAGCGCGTCCGATTGCGCCGATTTTCCAATTAAGTATTGTAAAACGAAAACGGAAAACTAATCTTACCTTTATGAAAAAATCGCTTTTTATTCTGTCGATGTCGCTTGCGGCTATCCCCGCATTTGCCGAATCCGCGCTTGACGCCGTCGCCTGCATGGGCAGGGTCGCGCCCGCCGAGCGCATTGCAAAGCTTACGGCGGCGTCGCCGACGGGCGCGCAGCCGGTGGTCAAAACGCTCTTCGTGAAAAAGGGAGACTTTGTCGAAAGCGGCGCGGCGGTCGCCGAAATGGCGGGGATTGACAAGGCGAAGGCGTCGCTCGAACGCGCCGAAGCCGTGCTCGCGGCGGTAAAGAGCGCGTCGGCAATCCGCGTGCAGCAGCAGAAAAATCTTGTGGACGACCTCGGCGGCTCGTTCGCGCAAAACAAAAAAATTCTCGACGAAAAAGACCCGCCGCGCCGCGAGCGCGAGGAAATCGAGTACGAGCAGGAGTCGCTTGCCCGCAAAATCGGACAGGCAAAAGGCATGCTTGCGCTTGTCGAGGCTAACGAAAAGAACGTCGTGGCGGAGGCCGAAAAAGTCGTCGCGGAGTCGCGCCGCCATTTCGAAGAATTTACACTGCGCGCGCCCGTTTCGGGCGAAATCGTCGAACTCAACTGCGAGCGCGGCGAGGCTGTCGGCGCTGAGGGCGTCTGCGAAATCGCAAACACCCGCGAGATGTTCGTAAACGCCGAAGTCTACGTTGCCGACATCGCGAAAATCAAGGTCGGCGACAGGGCGGAAATCACCGCCGACGCGCTCGGCAAAAAGGTTTTCGGCGGGGCGGTCGTGCAGATTTCGGGCTATGTGAAATCCAACAGGCTGTTCAGCACCGACCCCAGCGAGTACTCCAACACCCGCGTGATTGTCGCAAAAATCAGGCTCGACGACGCTTCGAGCTTCAAAAACCTCATCGGCTCGCAGGTCAACGTGCGTATCCTTTTGAAGTAGAAAAGTGGCGCGGAACAAAAAAAGTCTTTTCGAGAAAATCGTGCCGCTCGGCATTCCGCTTGCGTGGCTGCAACTGGCGTCCGAAAGCAAGCGGTTTGCGGTGGCGCTTGCGGGCATTACGTTTGCGGTGGCTATGATGCTCTTCCAAATGGGGCTTCAAACCGCGCTCTACAAACAGGTTGTCGGCCCGCTCCTGCTGCTCGACGGGCAGGTGATGATTGTAGGCTCGCACTACGAATATTTCGGGGTGGGGCGCGGATTTGCAAACGTAAGGCTGCATCAGGCTCTCTCGAACCCCGACGTCGTGGAGGCGAATTCGGTAAAGCTCGGCTGCGCGTCTTTCAAGAGCGTAGGCGACGGCCGCGAGCGCGACATATTCCTTATCGCGTTCGATCCGTCCAAAAAAGTTTTTCTCTCAAAAGATATTTGCGAACAGCAAAATCTATTGAAAAATCACGGAACGGTTCTGTTCGACGCGCTCTCGCGCTCGCAGTACGGCGACGTCGGCAGGCTGTTCGAAAGCGGCGGAAAAGTCCGCACCGAAATTGCGGGCGAAATGTCGGACATCGTGGGGCTTATCGAAATTGGGCCTACGTTCGCCGCCGACGGCAACGTGCTCATGAGCCTTGCCACGCTCGAAAAATTCTGGCATTCGCCGTCGGGCGTGAGCGATGTGGGTGTCCTGAAACTGCGCGAGGGGGCGAACCCCGACGAGGTCGCGGAGTCGCTAAAAAAGATTTTTCCGCAAAGCGTGAAGGTGATGACAAAAGACGAATTCGTAAAGTCTGAAAAGGCGTACTGGGGCGAGCGCACGCCCATCGGCTTCGTAATCGGCGCGTCGATGGCGGTGGCGATTTTCGTCGGCGCGGTAATCGTCTACCAGATTTTGTACACCGACGTTTCCGACCACATTCCAGAATACGCGACCCTCAAAGCAATCGGATTTGCCGACTCTTTCTTTGTTGGCATAATCGTGCAGGAGTCTTTCATTCTCTCGTTCTTGGGCTTTATTCCGGGGGCGTTGCTCGCCGAGCTTCTCTACATTATGACGCGCGAGATTGCGGGAATGCCGACGTACATGTCGCTCGACAGTCTGCTTATCGTTTTCGGGCTTTCGCTTTCGATGTGCGTGTTTGCGGGGCTTTTGGCGACGCGCAAGCTCCGCAAGGCAAACCCCGCCGACATCTTCTAAGCACGCCGCCGAGGGCGCGTTTGCATGCGCAAGAAAAAAGCCGACTTTTGCGAAAGTCGGCTTTTCTTTATCTGGCGTTTCGTTTTTTTGCGAGCTTTCTGCGCTTCGCCGCGTAGATGCGGAAGATTCTGTCTTCCGAAACTTTGAGGTTGGGGTCTGCGGCAATCGCCACGCCGCTTCGCATGTAGAAGGGCGTGCGTTCGGCAAGCAGGGATTTTATCTTTTCGAGCCTGTTGTCTACGTTCAGAAGCGGGCGTTTGTCGTTGCCCGAAACGCGTGCCAAAATTTCGTCGGGCGAGCTGAACAAAACCACGCTCACGCCTTTCGATTTCACGAGTTCGGGCATGTCGCCGCGGCAGCACAGCCCGCCGCCGCACGCCACCACGCAGCCGTTGTCGGGGTGGCCGCTTTCGATGAATTCGCGTTCGAGTTTTCTGAAATATTCCTCGCCGTATTTTGCGAAGATGTCTTTTGTTTCCATTCCGCACTTGCTCTCGATTTCGGCGTCCGAGTCTATGAAGCGGAATCCGAGCCGTTTTGCGAGCCTTTTGCCGAGCGCGCTTTTACCCGTGCCCATAAATCCGAGGAGATACAGGTTGGGCGAAAATTTTTTGTCGGAGCTTTGCGGCATGGTATTTTCAATATTTCACATACCGCTTTTATTGCAAGCCGAAAACGCGTCCGCCGCCTCCGAAAATTCCGACAAACGCAAAAAAAAAGACGGCGCAAAGCCGTCTTTTTTTGCGGAGACGAATCTCCGCGTTCGAATGCCGCAATTACTTGGCGATAACGCGAGCCATTTCGAGAACCTTGTTCGAATAGCCCCATTCGTTGTCGTACCAGGAAACGACCTTGACGAAAGTCTTGTCGAGCTGGATACCCGCCTTTGCGTCGAAGATGGAGGTCTTCGGGCAGTTGCGGAAGTCCGTCGAAACAACTGCGTCTTCGGTGTAGCCGAGGATACCTTTGAGTTCGCCTTCGGAAGCAGCCTTCATAGCGGCGCAGATTTCGTCGTAAGTGCATTCCTTGTTGAGTTCAACCGTGAGGTCGACAACCGAAACGTCGGAGCAGGGAACGCGCATCGACATACCCGTGAGCTTGCCGTTGAG
>DHMA01000138.1 GCA_002405555.1 Opitutia bacterium UBA4654 | reverse complement strand
GCTGATTCTAAACGACATCACGCAGGACAGACGCTCGACGGAGGAGCGCATTGAAAGCGAAAAAATAGCCTCGGTTCTGAATTTGGCCTCGGGCGTCGCGCACGAGCTTGGCAACCCGCTGAACTCTATAAATATCCACTTGCAGCTGATAAAGCGCAGGCTCGCAAAGCTCGCCGACAAAATCGCGCCCGATGCTCTCGGCAACATTTCCGAGTCCGTCGAAATCTGCGCTTCGGAAGTCGCGCGGCTCGACGGAATCATAGAAAACTTCCTCAAAGCCCTCCGCCCGATGCGCCCGAACATGGCGGAATGCGACCCAATCAAGCCGCTCGCCGAAACGCTGAAAATTTTGAACGAGGAATTCGTCAACCGCGGCGTTTCCTTCGATATAAATTCCGAAAGCGCCCTGCCTGCCGTCTGCGCCGACGAAAACCTGCTGAAACAGCTCTACTTCAACATTCTCAAAAACGCGATGGAGTCCATGGAGCAGGGCGGCTCCGTGCGCATTGACGCTTCGAGCGACGACGACTTCGTGAAAATTTCGTTTGCCGACAGCGGCTGCGGCATGAGCGGCGACGAGCTTTCGAAAATCTTCCAGCCCTATTTTACGACAAAGCCCGACGGGCACGGCTTGGGCATGATGATTATAAATTCAATCGTCCGCGCCCACGGCGGGCACATCGACATTTCGAGCAAGGTCGGCGTGGGGACTGTCGTTTCGGTTTCCATTCCGCGCAACGAGCGCAGGGTGAAAATGCTTTCCTGAGCTATTGCGCCGCCGCAAAATTCCGCTTCCGCGCGTCGAACGACGGCGGCAGCGAGAGTTTCAGCGAAGCCCACTGGTTGCTTGTAAGCGGCGCGGACGCCGCCGCCGAAAGCGCGAGCTTTTGAAGCTTACGCGCCGCGGGAGACTCCGTATCGCCCGTTTCGGCGAGGAGCTGCGCCGCCTCTCCCACATACGACGGCAGCTTGGCATCCCGCGTGAAAATGGTACGCGACATCTTTGCGAACGCCGAATTTTTCGCGTTTACCGACCACACGCCGAGGTCGGTCATGAAGTGCCTGTCAAGTCCGTCGAGGGCGGAGCGCATTGCGCTGTCCCACTTCTTGTCGAGCTTGGACATCTCGAAAAACGCGCGCGCACACAGCACGTATTCCAGCGCCGACGCCTCCGACTTTTCGCCGAAGACCGCGGGCATTAGCCCGCGCGTCGGCAGGGCGGCGGCGAGCTTTGCGGCGGTGTCTTCGGCGCGTTTCAGAAATTCGCTTTTACCCGAAAGCTCGTAGGCGCGCAGCAGCACGGGCACGGAAAGCGCGGCGTCGCGTACGCGTTTTGCGGCGGGCATTCCATTTGCGCAGTGGACGAAAAACGCGCCGAGCTTTCCGTTTTTTGCGGCAAGTTCCGACTCTCCCAACGCCCGCAGGAACAGGAGCTTCGAGCACATGTCGGCGTTCTTCGATGCGAGGCGCGTACACAGCATTTCGACCGCCGCGACCGACGCCGCCCTCGCGCCGAGCTGTCTGAAATCCGCGCCGCAGATTCTCGACGCAAGCCGCGCGTTTTCCGAAATTACCGCCGCGTCCGCGCCGAGCGTGCGCGGGTTGTTGAAGAATATGAAAAGCCTTGCGCTTTCGGCGTCGATGAAGCCGAGCGAGCCGCGCACGCCCACAACGTCGCGCGGCAGGGCGAAGTCGCTCGGTGCGTCGGCAATCCGCGCCGCCGCCCTTGCGCCCGATTTCAGGCGTTCGGGGTTGTTTTCGAATTTCGCCGCCGCCGCAGAGAGCGCGTTTTCGAAGTTCGGCGACAGCCTGCCGTCGGCTGTGGACGCTTTCGCCGAAATGTAAATCGGCGCGAGGTTCGGCGAGAAAATTCCCGCTTCGAACGAAAGTTTGCGGTTTGTCGCCGATTGGAGGAGGTTGTCCAAAATTGCGAAGTCGGCTGGGAATTTGTCGCGCGAAATTTCGGCGCAGACGTAGCGTTCTTTCAGCAAATCGGCGGTTTCGCTCTGCGGTTTTGGCGCGTTCTCCGACCTCAAAAACACGAGCCTGCCCGCCCGCCGCGCCGCAGCCTCCGCGTCCGCGCCCCATTCGTAGGCGCAGAGCGGTTCGCAGCACTGCCTGCCGCGCTCTCTCCCTGAATTTTTGAGCGCGACAACCGCGAAGAACGCGCTCAGCGACGCAAAAATCAGGGCGAGTATTTTTCTTAATTTTCCCACAAACAATTCGACAGTATCCAACGGGAAAAGTGTCGCGCAAAAAGCGGAAAATGCTCGGAAGGAGACTCGAACTCCTACGTCCTTTCGGACACCGGCGCCTAAAGCCGATGCGTCTACCTATTTCGCCATCCGAGCGCGATTGTGAAATTTAAAGTCTCCCGATTTTTCGCGAAAATGCGAGCCTATTTTTTAGAATCGGGCTTTTTCCGCCAGACGCGGACGTACTCTATTTTGAATTTTGCGGGGAGGTCGTCGGGCGATGGGAATCCCCCCCAGTACTTCATGATTTCGCAGTCCATGTTCAAATAGAGCGGGCGGTGGAAATTCTCGTTTTTCATCTCGCGCATTACCCTGCCGTTGAGCGTCCAGACGAGTTTTTCGGGCGTCCAAAGAAGCCCCGCAACGTTGTAGCCCTCGGCGAATTTTTCGGGCACGACGGGCTTTTCGCCGCTGACCTTTCTGCCGAGCCACACTTTCGACTCCACATAGGGCGTGTCGGCGACGTGCGTCGTCATGAAGTAGTGTCCCGCCACTTTATATTTCGGGTCGGTATTTTTTCCGAAGATTTCGAAAATGTCGATTTCCTCAGTCTTGTCCCCGGGTTTGTATTTTTTCGGCGGGTCAACGGGGTCGTTGAGCCAGAACGCGTTGCAGACTGTCGCGTTCATCGTCTTGAATTTCAGCTCGAAGTAGCCGTAGAGCACGCGCGTTTTGCTTCGCACCTCCGCCGTCGAGTAGCCCTGTTTGCCCTCCGCTTTCATTTCGGGCGGCACTTCCGACTCGTCGGGAATTTTCGCCGTAAGCGCAAGCTTGCCGTCTTCGACGGATACGTTGTTGCGCGAGAAGTGGAAGACCCCTTCGCGCCCCGTCCACGTCGGGTAGAAATCGAACCATTTTTCGGAGTCGAGCTTGTCCGACTCGAATTCGTCGCTGAACCTTTCGTCCAAAACGTATTCGTCGGGGTCGAGAATGTCCGCCGCAAGCACGGGCTTCCTGATTTCGGGCGTCTTTTCTGCCGACGCGCACGCGCACAAAAGCGCGGCGGCGGTCAAAAATATCGGCAACTTGTTTTTCATGGTTTCTCCTATTTTCTGTTTCTGTCTGTTCTTTTACGGCGTTTTCCGAAAACTAAAAAACGGCGCGGGAAGATTCCGTGCCGTTCCGGTTTTTGCAAAAGTTAGCAGTCGACGTCGATTGGCATGTGCTGCGCGCTGCAACCCGCGTCAACCACGAGTCTTTCGCCAGCGATGTTCTTCGAGGCGTCGGAGGCGAGAAACGCGACAGCCTGCGCGATGTCGTCGGCAGTAGCCTCTTTGCCGATGGGCGTGTTGAGGCGGCGGCGTTTCATTACGCTTTCGTCGAGCTTGTCCCAGCGGTCGGTGTAGATGTAGCCGGGGGCGACTTCGTTTACGCGGATTCCCTTCGGACCGAGGTCCACCGCCATCGAGCGCGTGAGCGCGTCCACGCCGCCCTTGCTTGCCACGTACGCCGTGCGGTTGCGGATTGCCCTCATCGAGACGTTCGAGCCGAGGTTTACGATTACGCCCCTGCTTTCCTGCTGCATCATAATCTTGACCGCCTGTTGCGACACTTGGAAAGTGCCGAGCATGTTGGTTTTGATTACCGTCAGGAAGAAGTCGGGCGTCATTTCCTCGAACGGCGCGCCGATGCCCTGGTTGCACGCGTTGTTTACGAGAATATCGAGCCTGCCGAATTTTTCGCGGATAACGGCGAACATGTGTTCGACCTGTTTGAGGTCGGAAATATCGCAGGGGATTTCGACGAAGCCGTCGTAGCCCATGTCTCTGAGGAGCTGTCCGCCGTGCGCGGTGCTTTTTTCCGACGAGCCGCAGATGCAGACTTTTGCGCCTTCCCTGATGAAGAGTGCGGCGATTCCCACTCCCGTGTTTTTGCTTGCGCCCGTTACGAGCACTACCTTGTTTTCAAACCGTTTCATATGTGTTCCTTTTTTTTGGGGGAAATGACTTTTATAAAAAAACCCGCGTATGATAAAGTGCCTGCGCTTTTTCTGCAAGCAATATTCGGGGCGTCGGCGGGAATATTTTTCGCGGGGCGGCTACGGCGCGAGGCGCGAGATGTCCCAGCTTTCGCCGTTTTTTTGGTACGCGAACCTGTCGTGCAGGCGGTTTTCGCGCCCCTGCCAAAACTCGAAATATTCGGGGACTATTCTGAATCCGCCCCAGAAGTCGGGCAGGGGGATTTGCCCGTCGGCGAATTTGCGCTTCATTTTGTCGAACTGCATTTCGAGCAGCGAGCGCGACGTTATTATGCTGCTTTGGTGCGACACCCACGCGCCCAGTCTGCTTCCGAACGGGCGCGACAGGAAGTAGCGCAGCGATTCCGCCGTCGAGACTTTCTCCGCGCGGCCGTTGATTCTCAGCTGGCGTTCGAGGTCGAGCCAGACGAAGAGGGCGCAGACGCGGGGGTTTTTCTCCAAGTCCGACGCCTTTTTGCTGTGGTAGTTGGTGTAGAAGACGAAGCCCTTTTCGTCCCACGATTTCAGCAGAACCACGCGCGAAGTCGGCGCGCCGTTTTCGTCCACGGTCGAGACCGCCATTGCGTTGGGTTCTTTTACCTTGCATTCCACGGCGTGGTTGAACCACTCTTCGAACTGTTTGAAGGGGTTGTCGTCGAGGTCGGAGCGTTCCAGCCCGCCTTTGAGGTATTCGTTTCTGAATTGGAAGATGTCCATTACAAAATTATTTGTTTGAGGTTTTTAGAGCCGTCGCCCGCCGAGAAGCCCTCGTAGGATTTCAGCACAGAGCACACGGGGTTTTCTCTCGCGCAGATGTGGGCTATGATGTCGTCGTCGCCGTCGTTTTTGCCGAGCTTTGCGAAGAACTGCGCGACGGTGATATGTTCGGGGTCTACGGCGGGTTTGAAGTAGATGTTGTCGGAGTCGT
>DHMA01000047.1:7248-7750 GCA_002405555.1 Opitutia bacterium UBA4654 | reverse complement strand
ATCGCGGGCTTCAAGAAGGTCGCAAACGCAATGATTGCGCAGGGCTTCTAATTTGCTACTCAAGAAAAAAACAAACGGCGCGCCCGCAAGGGTGCGCTTTTTTTGTATAAACTTTCTACGCGCGCCCTCCCCTGACGCACGCAAAGGCGTATATAAAAAACGCCGCGCCTACACGCGACATTTTCGCGAAATAAAAGTTTGGCAGAATCGCCAGAACGTCGGATTGTTTTTTTCGAATCTACTAATTCAAGCTACTGCCACGGCTTGAAGCCGAAAGAATGAATAAGCGTTGGGCGATAGCGTTGGAGAGCTTAACGGGCTTTTTGCATTTCGGCGGCGACGCGCTTTTTGAAGTCTGCCCACCCATTGCGTTCGAGAATCCTGTGCGGGCAGTATTTCCCCGACCAGTCGCGGTGCATTCGCAGGGAGTCTACCGTCAGATTGTACTGGTTGAGCAAATGGGCGGCGAGAATCACGGCGTTCGCCTCCGACCTCTCGTAGG
>DHMA01000047.1:6235-7213 GCA_002405555.1 Opitutia bacterium UBA4654 | reverse complement strand
AGGCGTCGCCGTCGCGGCAAAGGCTTCGGCAGATTTCTATGCTTATGCTGTACAGGTTGCCCTCGCCCTTGTCGCCGTCGCCCGCGTGCCACGCGTGCATGTTGAGCGGTATGAGCTGCACCGCCCAGTTTTCGTCAACGGCGTAGTGGAAAGACACGGAAAC
This sequence comes from Opitutia bacterium UBA4654, assembly GCA_002405555.1. Taxonomy (GTDB): domain Bacteria; phylum Verrucomicrobiota; class Verrucomicrobiia; order Opitutales; family Intestinicryptomonadaceae; genus Merdousia. The sequence continues at coordinate 7,050 of DHMA01000047.1, read as the reverse complement.
GTTGTCGCGCTTGGAGTTTATTCTGTCGCGCTCCTCTTTCGCGGAAATGTAGCCTGCGGTGTTGTGTATTGTAATCGTCCTGATTTCCCTGAACGGCGCGGGAACGGCGCGGCGGCGGTTGTATTCGTTGTCGTCGAGGAAATCGTGGCTGATTCGCAGCCCGTTGACGACCGATACGTTCGCCGGCGTTTTCGGCGCGGAAATGTCGGTTCCCACGCAGCCGAACTGCGTCAAAATTGTCAAAAGCGCAAAAAAATTCGCAAAGCGTTTCATGTGAAAATTTTTCAAAGATAACGCCGAAAATGTCAAAATATTTATGCGGTTTTGCTTGCCATTTGCAATTTTTACGGCAGAGTTTCTCAACGTTGCGCAAAAAAAGCGCGACGCCGAACATTCCGCCGACGGGGAGGAAGATTTCGGCGCAACACCAAACACTAATATATAAAAAGGAAAAATATGTTGAATCGCAGAAGTTTTATGAAAGCTTCGGCGGCGGCGGGCGCGTTGATGTTCCTGCCCTCGTGCCAAACATCGAAAGTTAAAAACGCAAACGGCAAACTCAATGTGGCGTTCGTAGGCGTCGGCGGACGCGGCTACAACGCGGTCGAAAGCCTCGAAAAACACCCCGACCTCGTAAACATCGTCGCGTTCTGCGACGTACAGGACGATGTTACAAAAAAGCCGTGGAGCGGCTACAAGAGCGCGGTTGTAGCATACAAAAAACACCCGAACGTTAAAATTTTCCGCGACTTCCGCGTTATGCTCGACGAAATGGACGCCGACATCGACGCTGTTGTCGTCGCCACTCCCGACCA
>DHMA01000047.1:3475-6163 GCA_002405555.1 Opitutia bacterium UBA4654 | reverse complement strand
ACCACATGCACTACCCGATTGCCTCGTGGGCGATTTCCAAGGGCAAGCACGTCTACTGCGAAAAGCCCCTCACCCGCACGATTTGGGAGGCGAACGAACTTAAACGCCTCGCGAAGGAAGCGGGCGTAATAACCCAAATGGGCAATCAGGGACACACCAACGAGGGCTGGCGAGCAATCCGCGAATGGTACAACGCGGGTCTTCTTGGCGACATCAAAGACATCTACATGTGGACAAACAGACCCATTTGGCCGCAGGGCGGCTTGAAAATGCCCAAGGGCGAAAAAGTGCCGTCGAATGTGGACTACAAGCTTTGGCTCGGCGTCGCGCCCTACCAGCCTTACAGCCCCGAAGTTCTGCCCTTCAACTGGCGCGGACTCCGCAACTACGGCACGGGCGCGGCTGGCGACATGGCATGCCACTTCTTCGACGTCCCCTACTCGGCGTTCGAACTCGGCACTCCCGAAACCGTACAGGGCTGGTCTACGCCTTTTGACGACTACAACTGGCCCGCGGCTTCGAAAGTCGAAATGGTCTTCAACAACAAGTGCGGACTCGGCGGCAAAATCAACCTCCATTGGTGCGACGCAGGCGCGCGCCCGAAGGAAATCGAAAGAGTAGAACCCAGCTTCCTCGTGCCCGACCCGAAGAACCCGTGGCACAACGGCAACTGCACGTTCATCGTCGGCACAAAGGAAACGGTGCTCACAAACGAATACGGTCTCAACTCGATGATTTACCCGCGCGAAAGAATGCGCGAGCTTGCGAAGTCGAAAGCGCTTCCCGCAAAGACAATCGCGCGTTCGATTACCCCCGGCAACCCGCACCTCGAATGGGCGAAAAACTGCATCGCGGGAACTCTGCCGCCCGCGAACTTCGACTACGCCGCGCCGTTCACGGAAATGTGCCTGCTCAGCATGATTTCGCTCAGCTTCCCCGAACAGAAGCTCCGCTACAATCCCGCAAAGATGGCGTTCGACAACTGCAAAGAGGCGGACGCGCAAATCAAGAGCCTGTACGCATACAACAAAGAGTTCATTGCCGACAGCTCTTTCTTCTCGAAAATCTTCGGATAATCGAAAGCTTCCGCCGACGCGCAAACGGCGGCGGAATTTCGAAAGGCAAAATTTGCAAAAACAGTCGCGAGTCGAAAGACCCGCGATTTTTTTGCGCCCGCCCGAAACAGCCAACGCCGCAGAAATAGCGCAAACCGCAGCAGCGGAATTTTCGGAACGTCCGATGCAGCACAACGCCCCCGCCCCAATCAAAACAAGCGCAACATAAGCCGAAAGGCAAAATTTGCGCAAAGCAGCGGCTATTCGAAAACGGTTTTCGCGTAGATTGAAAGCGGGAGATCGAAGCCGTTCGATGCGGGCAGAACAAGCTCTCCGCACGAAGTTTTCGCGCCGCGCCGCCCGCCGAAATATTCGTCGAGCATGTTTGCCGCCATTATCGACGACGCCTCTATCGAATAGAGCGTCATGAGGACGAACAGCGGGGTGTCCGACAAAATCGAAGCGCAGGCGTCGAGCAGTTCGGGCAGCATTTTTTCAAGCTTCCAAAGCTCGTTTTTCGGGCCGCGCCCGAACGCGGGAGGGTCGAGCACGATTGCCTCGTACGAAACGCCCCTGCGGGCTTCGCGCCGCGCGAATTTCAGGGCGTCGTCCACAATCCAGCGAATCGGGGCGTCGGCAAGCCCGCTTTCCGACTGGTTTTTCCTAGCCCAGTCCACCGACGGTTTCGACGCGTCAACATGCGCCACGGCGAAACCGCCCTTAGCCGCCGCGAGGGTCGCCGCGCCCGTGTACCCGAAGAGGTTCAGAAGTTTCGTTTTGCGCCCGCCTGCAAACTTTGCGCCGCATTCGGCAATGAATTTCCAGTGCGGCGACTGTTCGGGGAAAACGCCCAAATGCTTTGTGCCGTCCATGAATTTTGTGCGGAATTTGATTCCGTTCCAGTCCATTACGGGCGCGGAAATTTTTTTGTTGAAGACCCAGCGGGCGTCCTTTTTTTCGTCGTCGAAATAGCGGGCGTCGGCGGATTTCCAGAGGTCGGGGCGCGAGGGTTTCCACCACGCTTTCGGCTCGCTGCGGACGACGACGGCGTCGCCGAAGCGTTCGAGTTTCAGCCTGTCGCCGCTGTCGAGAAGCTCGTAGCCGCGCCAGTCGGATTTCAAGACGTCGATGTTCATTTAGGCTTCGGCGATTTTAATGATGTCGGCAAGGTTCACGCGCTTTTCGTAAATCGCCTTTCCGACAATCGCGCCCTCCAAGTTGGCGTATTTTTGCGAAAGTTTTTTGAGGTTTACGATGTCGGCGTCCGACGAAACCCCGCCGGAGGCAATCAGCTTTGCGCCCGCGGGAGCGAGGGTTTGGAGCATTTTTTCCTGCGCGGGAATGTTCGCGCCCGACAGCATTCCGTCGGTGTCGATGTCCGTGTAGATGAAAGTTTTTACGCCGCCTTTCGAAAGCTTTTCCGCAAGCTCGTAGGCGGAGAATTTTGCGACCTCAACCCAGCCTTTTATTGCCACTTTCCCGCCCTTTGCGTCGACGCCAACCGCGATTTTTTCGCCGTATTTTTCGGCAAGCCCGATTGCGAATTCGGGGTTCGTGCACGCCTTTGTGCCGATAATCGCGCGTGAGACGCCGGCGTCGAAAGCCGCGCGGACGGCGGATTCGTCGCGCATGC
>DHMA01000047.1:0-3351 GCA_002405555.1 Opitutia bacterium UBA4654 | reverse complement strand
AACGCGCCGTCCAAATCGACGACGTGTATCACTTTCGAGCCTGCGTCGGCAAAAGCCTTTGCGGCGTCCACGGGATTTTCAAAATAGACCGTGCTGTCGTCGGCGACCCCCTTGCGGAGTCTGACGCATTTTCCGTCCTTGATGTCTACTGCGGGATAGATTTTCATAAAATTTGATTACTTGTCTGATACTACGATACGGAATCCCACCATTCGGTTGCGCTGCTTCGGGTCGAAATCCGACACGGGGACGTCTTTGAGGGAGTCGGGGGCGGTCTGCGCGTTTCCGCCGATTACCCTTGCCGAATCGGCGTCCGAGGGCTGCGCGAGGTATTCGGCGACATTTCCCAAGAGGTCGTAAAAGCCCCTGTCGTTGGGTTTCTTTGTGGCAATCGGGTGGGTCGTTCCGTTGCTGTTAAAATAGTTCCACGAGATTTCGCCGATGTCGGCGTAGCGCAGAGAGCCAATCGCGCTTCGGTAGGTCTGCTCGTCGGGGAGCGAAACTTTCCTGCCCAACACCCAGCCCGCGCGGGTGCAAAAGCTTGCCGCCTCCTCGACCGTCGCCGAATCTACGGGGCGGTCGGGGTTGTCGGAAAACCTGCTCGGATTCTCCTGCATGACGAGCGCGTAGAGCCTTTGCGAAACCTCGGTGCGCAGCATTTTCACGCCGTTCCCCGCGTCGGCGAGGTTCGGGACTATGAGCGCGCGGATTTTCACGATGTCGCGCGAGACAAAGTTGATGTAGCGCGCCCGCATGAGCGTTTCGTCGGAGAGCAGGCGGCTTTGGGGGAATGCCTGCACAAAGTGCTCTATTTTTCTAATCAGATTTTCCGACACCTGCGCGACCGCGTCGAGGTTTCCGTCGGAGAGCGATTTTTTCAGAAGCTCCGACTGCGCCTCGATTTCGCCGACATATTTGCGGCTGTACGTTTCGGCTTTGAGCCTGTCGAACTCCCTCGCTTTTTCCTCCGAAGCGTGTTTGCTTTTCGGGTAGAGCGAGTTTATGGAACGCTGGTTTTCGAGCGCGTCGGAGTAGACGTCGGCGGCGGCGATGTAGTCTTTTTTTGCGATGAGTTCGGCCGCCTTTTTTTCGTCGTCTGCTATTTTCTGCGCGAAGCCGCCCGACCTCAGCGACTGCAAGTCCGATTCGAGTTTGAGAAGCCGCGCGAAGTCGGTATAAATCGACGACGGGTGTTCGGAGTGAAGCTTTGTGATGGCGTCTATCGCCGATTCGAAAAGCTTTTCCGCCGCAAGGAGGTCGTTTGCTTCGAGAGCCGCCCCCGCCTTGCGCTCCAATTCGAGCGTTTCGAGGTACAGCGGCTTTGCCTGCAACATTTTAATCTGCCTGTCGAAAACGACGCGCCTTTCGATGTTCTTGTATTTCGAAAGCGGATATTCGGCGTTGATTTTGGATTGGAGGTCGTACGCCTGCTTGTAGAATTCGACCGCCTGCGCGTAGTCTGACTCCGCGGCGGACTCCGCCTTTTTTTCGAGAAGCGCGACGGTTTCGGCAAGCGGCGCCGCCTCTACGTCGTGCAGACGCGTGCGGAGCGCGGTGAGCCTCTGCGCGGGGGCGCGGTTGAGGGTCTTAGCCTTGTCGATGTACTGCTCCTGATATGCGATAGATTTTTTGAGAAGCGCGACCGCCTCTTCCGAGCGTTCGTTTGCGGCGGCGGCTGCTTCGAACTCCTTTTCGTAGCGTTCCGACGCCTTCAAAATTTCCTCGCCCTCGACGTTTGGGTCTACATATTCGTAAGTGTCGGGCGCGGCGCGTCCGGGGCCCAAAATCGCCATGAGATAAAAGCCGCCGAGAACCGCGGCGGAAAGAAGTGCTACCGATACAAATTTTACTACGCTCATAATCTTGAAACCCATTTTTTAAAACGCGCCGCAAATGTCAAATTATATAATCCCGCAAACGGGAAAATCGGCGGGCGCGGAAGTTTGCGTCGGGGGCTTTGAAAGTCGGGCGCGGGCGGCGTAGGCGCGGGACGCGCCGATTGCGGAAATCCGCACGGCTGCGGAAGCGGCGGGTTTGCCGCTATTTCGAAATCCATTTTTCGAAAAGCGGAAGTTTGCGCAGGGGAATGCGGGCGGAAATCTCCGCGCCGTCGTCGGTGTCGCGGCGCGAGAGCACGGAACCGGAGGCGTACAGCTCCGCCACGGCGCGGTACTCCGAATGCGGCACGAGCAGTTTTACCAGCTTCGACGCGCCCGCGATTGCGTCCTCCATTTTTGCGAGAAGCCCGCCAAGCCCCTCCCCCGTTTTCGCGCTGACCCAAACGGCGTCGGGAAATTCGATTTCGAGGGCGCGGGCGGAAACGTCGTCGGAGAGCGCGTCGATTTTGTTCATGACAACTATGATTTTCTTTGAGTCCGCGCCAAGCTCGCGCAGGACGGACGTCGTGGTCTTGATGTGCTCGGCGGCGTCGGGGCTTGACGAATCCACGACATGCAAAAGGAAGTCGGAAACGACCGCCTCTTCGAGCGTCGATTTGAACGCCTCCACGAACCTGTGCGGGAGCTTGCGGACAAAGCCCACGGTGTCTGTCAAAAGCAGCTCGGAAGAGTCGGGCAGAGAGAGCCTGCGCGTGGTGGGGTCGAGGGTCGCAAAAAGCTTGTCCTGCGCCAGAAGCGACGATTTCGCCAGCGCGTTTATCAGCGAAGATTTCCCCGCGTTCGTGTAGCCCACGACCGCCGCAGTCGGCACGGGCACGCGCATTCTGCGCTTGCGCTGCGTTCCCCTGACAACCCTCACGCGCTCCAATTCGTCGCGGAGTTTTGCGATTCTCGCGCCGATGAAACGCCTGTCGAGTTCGAGCTGGCTTTCGCCGCCGCCGCGCTGTGTTATGCCGCCGCCGCGCTGCCTGTCGAGGTGCGACCACGCCTTGCGCAGGCGCGGAAGCGAGTATTCCAAACGCGCAAGCTCGACCTGCAAAACCGCCTCGCGAGTCTGCGCCCGCGCCGCAAAAATATCGAGAATAACCTCCTGCCTGTTGACGATGTCCAAGCCCGATTCGGACTCCCAGTTGCGCTGTTGCGCGGGAGAAAGTTCGTCGTCGAAAATGATGCAGTCGGCGTCGAGAGCGCGGGCGGAGGCTACTATTTCCGAAAACTTGCCCGCCCCCACAAAGTAGTGCGCCGACGGCTCGCGCAGCAAAACAATCTCGCGCCCGACGACGTCGATTTCGAGGTTTTTCGCAAGTTCGGCAAGCTCGTCGAGCAGCCCTTCCGTCTCCGACGCCGAAACGTCGGGGCGGCGTATGCCCACAAGCATTGCGCGGCGTTTTTCGGCGGCTTCGGCGTTCAAATCTATCAATTCAGACATGCCGAAAAATCTACCCGCAAAACG
>DHMA01000048.1:8573-9319 GCA_002405555.1 Opitutia bacterium UBA4654 | reverse complement strand
TTGTGCGCGCCCGTGTGGTTCAAATCCTCGCGTTTGAGGAAAATGCGCGCGCCGCCGCAGTATTCCGTGAGCCGCTTGGCGTAGTAAAGCGGCGACGGCCTGCCGACGTAGTCTTTGAGAAGCGCGGCGTATTCCGCGTTGAAGGCGGGGTCGACTATGGCGTTGTAAAATTCGCGTTCAAGCTCGTTGAGCGCGCTCATGAGGGTCTCGGCGACGTACTGTCCGCCGTAGATTCCGAACTTTCCTTTTTTCGTTTCCGTATTCATTTATTTTATGGTTTTTAAATATTTTGAAATTAAATCGGTGTCTTTTTTGCGGGGCGATATTTCGACCGCGCTGTTGAGGTCGAGTCCGTAGGGGACGACCTGTTCGATTGCGGCGCGGGCGTTGCCGAAAGAGATTCCGCCCGCCAAAAATACGTCGCGGACAGACGCAAGCTCCCGCGCCAAATCCCAGTTTGCGGTAAGCCCCGTGCCGCCGCGCAACGCGCCGCGCGAGGAATCGACGACGAGTTTTCCGCACTCGATTTCCGCCGCCGCCGCGACGTCTCCGCGCGAGGAAAGCCAAACCGCCCTCCATATTTCCGCGCCGCAGCCGCGCAGCGACTTTATGTAGTCGGCGTTTTCCGAACCGTGCAGCTGAACCGCCGCAAGCCCGTATTCGCCGACCGCGCGGCGCACAAATTCGGCTGGGGAATCGACGAAAACGCCGACGAGCTTTGCCGAAAGCCCCGCCGACGCAATCGC
>DHMA01000048.1:0-8543 GCA_002405555.1 Opitutia bacterium UBA4654 | reverse complement strand
GCAATCGCGCGGGCTTCCGACTCCGAAACGAGACGCGGGCTTTTTTCGGCGAAGATAAGCCCGACGTAGTCCGCGCCCGCCTTCGAAATTTTCAGGGCGTCGCCCACGTTCGAAACTCCGCAAATTTTGATTTTCACAACGACCCCAAAAGTTTTTCCAACGCCGCAGACGGCGATTGCGCTTTCATGAGCGCGGTTCCCACAAGGGCGGCGTCCGCGCCCGCGTCGCGCGCGCGCAGCAGCGTCTCGCGCGAGTCCACGCCGCTTTCCGCCACTTTCACGACGCCGTCGGGCAGCGTTTTCAGCAGGCGTTCCGAAACCGAAAAATCAAGCCCGAACGTGCGCAGGTTGCGGCAGTTCACGCCGACGATGTCCGCGCCGCAGTCGAGGGCTGCCTCGATTTCCGCTTCGTCGTGCGCCTCGGCGAGAACGTCGAGCGAGAGCGATTTTGCGAAGTCGAAGAGCCGCTTGAAGTCGGGCTTTTCGAGCATTTTTGCGATGAGAAGCACCGCGGACGCCCCCGCGGCTTTCGCCTCGGCAATCTGGTATTCGTCGAAAATGAAATCCTTGCGCAGAAGCGGAATTTTCACGCGGCTTGCGGCGTCGCGCAGAAATTCGAGGCTTCCCAGAAAATAGTTGCGCTCGGTAAGCACCGACAGCGCGGAAGCCCCCGCCGATTCCAGCTCTACGCAAAGTTTCGACGGCTCGAAATCGGCGCGGATAAGCCCAGCCGACGGCGACGCCTTTTTCATTTCGGCGATTACCGCGGGGTTGCCGCCGCGCGCGCGCAGGGCGCTTTTGAAAGACGCCGCGCGGGGCGTTTTTTCGGCGGCGGAAAGAAGCTCCGCAAAGGGAAGGCGTTTTTTCGCCGCGTCCAAATCGGCGCGGGAGGCGTCGCAGATTGTTTCGAGAATGTCGCTCATTGTCTTGAAAATTTTACGAGGACGTCGAGCTTTGCGCGGGCCGCGCCCGAATCCAGAGATTTTTTTGCAAGCTCCACGGCCTCGCCGAAGTCGTCCGTTTTTCCGCCGACGACGATTCCCGCCGCGGCGTTTAGCAGGCACGCGTTCCTTGCGCCGCCGCCGATTTTCCCGTCGAGAATGCCGCGCGTGATTTCCGCGTTTTCGGCGGGGTCGCCCCCGCGCAGCTCCGACATGTCGGCGAGGTTCGGAATGTATTTCAGCGGGTTGAATTCGTAGGTCTTGACGAAGCCGTTTTTAAGCTCGCTGACTTTTGTGGGGGCGCAGGGCGAAATTTCGTCCAAGCCGTCGTCGCCGTGGATTACGAACGCGCGGCGTCCGCCGAGTTTTTTGAGGCACTCGGCGACAAACTCAGTCATCGAGGCGTCGAACACTCCAACGACCTGCCCAGTCGCCCCCGCGGGGTTCACCAGAGGTCCGAGCAAATTGAACGCCGTGCGGAAGCCCAGAGCCTTGCGGACGGGCGCGGCGTAGCGCATTGCGGGGTGCATTTTGGGCGCGAAAAGAAACGCGATTCCGTTTTCCTGCAAGCAGTGCTCCATCACTTCGGGGTGGACGTCGAGGTTGAAGCCGAGCGCGGCGAGAACGTCGCCGGAGCCGCATTTGCTCGTCGCCGCCCTGTTGCCGTGCTTTGCCACCCCCACACCCGCGCCCGCCACTATGAACGCGGAGGTCGTGGAGATGTTGAAGGTGTCCATGCCGTCGCCGCCCGTGCCGCAGGTGTCAATCGGCGCGTACGCTCCCGCGTTTACGAACGCCGCCCTCTTGCGCATGGCGGACGCGGCCCCCACGATTTCGTCCACGGTTTCGCCCTTCATTTTGAGCGCGGTAAGGAACGCCGCAAGCGTGCGGTCGTCAACCTCGCCGCCCATGATTTCGTCGAACACGGCGCGGCTCTCGTCGGCGGAGAGGTTCGCGCGGGTGTTGGCTATTTTGCGCAGGGCGCGGAGTGTGCATTCGGCGTTCATTTTGCGTCGGCCTCTTCGAGAAAGTTTGCGAGAATGCGCTTGCCGCCGTAGGTCAAAATCGATTCGGGGTGGAACTGCACGCCCTCAATCAGATACTCCCTGTGGCGCAGAGCCATGATTTCGCCGTCCTCCGCCTGCGCCGAAACTTCGAGGCACGGCGGAAGAGTCGCGCGTTCGACCGCGAGCGAATGGTAGCGAACCACCGACATCGGCGACGCTATTCCCTTGAAGCAGCCCCTGCCGTCGTGCTCTATTTTGCTTACCTTGCCGTGCATTGTGCGCATCGCGCGGACGATTTTGCCGCCGAACGCGTAGCCTATCGACTGCATGCCGAGACACACGCCGAACATCGGCACGCGCCCCGCGAATTTCCGGATAAACTCGACGCACACGCCCGCGTTTTTGGGCGAGCTAGGTCCTGGGGAGACCACCACCGCCGACGCGCCAAGCCCGAAAAGCTCGTCCGCGGTCATCGCGTCGTTTCTCACCACGCGCACGTCCGCGCCCAGAGTCTGCAAATAGTGCGACAGATTGTATGTGAACGAATCGTAATTGTCGATAAGAAGTACCATTTTTTATTTCCTTTCAAGTTCGGCGACGTCGAGCGATTCCAAATTGTGAGCGGCTTCAATCGCCCTCGCCACGGCGCGCGCCTTCATGCGGGTTTCCTCGTACTCGAATTCGGGAACGGAGTCGTAGACTATGCCCGCGCCCGCCTGCACAGACGTTATGCCGTCGCAGATTTGGAGGGTTCTGATTGTAATCGCCAAGTCCATGTTGCCGTCGTAGCCGATGTAGCCGACAGCCCCGCCGTAGCAGCCGCGGCGTTCGGGCTCGAGCTCGTTTATAATCTGCATTGCGCGGATTTTCGGAGCTCCCGAAAGAGTGCCCGCGGGGAAAGCCGCCGCGAGCGCGTCGAACGCGTCCACGCCCTTTTTGACTTCGCCGGAAACGTCGGAAACCAAGTGCATGACGTGCGAATACCGCTCGACCGACATGAAGTCGCCCACCTGAACGCTGCCCGCCTCGCAGAAGCGCGAGAGGTCGTTGCGCCCCAAGTCGACGAGCATGAGGTGCTCGGCGCGTTCCTTTTCGTTCGAGAGCAGTTCGGAGGCAAGGCGCATGTCCTCGTTTTCGTCCGAACCCCTGCGGCGCGTGCCCGCAATCGGGCGGACGTGCGCCTTGCCGTCGCAGAAGCGCAAAAGCGTTTCGGGCGACGAGCCGACAAGGTATTTTTCGCCGAGTTTCAGGCAGAACATGTAGGGCGACGGATTTATGAGCCTGAGGGCGCGGTATGCGGCAATCGGGTCGATGGGCGCGTCGGTCGAGAAACGCTGCGACGGCACAACCTGTATGATTTCGCCCTGCTTTATATACTCCTTGGCTTTTTCAACCATGTCGCAGAAGTCGTCGTGCGACATGTTCGATTTCAGGCGAATCTCGCCGATGTTCTGCGCGGTCAGCGGGCGGCGGCGCGGCGACTTGTAGATTTCGGACATCTTTTCGACCCTCGCGCAGGCGTCGCGGTAGGCGGCTTCGAGCGAGTCGAACTCGTCGATGTTAGCGCACGCGACGATTTTCGCCGTGTGGCGGAGGTTGTCGAAGATTATGATGTCGTCGTAGACGCCGAAGAACGCGTCGTCGAATTTGCGTTCGCCTTTGGGTTCGGGGAGCTTTTCGAAAAGCCCCACGCACTCGTAGCCGAAGTAGCCGACCGCTCCGCCGAAAAAGCGCGGAAGGGTGTCGAGCCTTGCGGGCTTGCGCGAGGCAAGATAGTCGCGAAGCGGCGCGAGCGGCGCAAGCCCCTCTTCGGAAGTCGATTCAACCCTGCGTCCGTCGGCGAACGCAAGCACCGACTTCCTCCCGACAAGCGAAAACGTCGCGCGCGGCGCGAAGCCTATGAATGAATAACGCCCCCAGTTATCGACGTTTTCCGCGCTCTCGAAAAGAAAGCAGTTTTCGAGTCCGTCGAGCTTGGTGAAAACCGAAACGGGCGTTTCCAAGTCGGCGAGCAATTCGGCGTAGACGGGGATTACGTTCGAGTCCGAAGCGTACTTTTTGAATTGTTCGAATGTTGGTGTCATTTTGTTTGGCGCAAAAAAAAGCGGCCGAGACAAAAGACCGCCAAAAGTTTAAACCGTTTTAAACTCTATGCGACCTTCGGACTGGACCACCAATTTTTCATTAATTTGAATTTTCGGGTTTCGATATTTTTCTCCGCAAAAACAATGTCAAGCAATTTTTTTCGTTTTTTTGACGTCCCCCAAAAACTCCGCGCGAAAAATGCGGGCGTAGGATTTTTTTAAGCTTGCCCGAACAAAGCGCAAAATATTATTTCTATATATGTATGGAAGAACAATACGGCGAAATCCCGACAAGGCTTGTCCCCGCAATTCTGGCGACGGTGTTCTGCTGCCTGCCGTTCGGCATAATGGCGGTGTACCACTCGTCGCAGACGGAATCCGCGCTGCTTGCGGGCAACCGCAGGGCGGCGGCGGAGTCTTCGCAGGCGGCGAAAAACTGGATTCTGGTTTCGCTGTTCGCGGGGATTTCGATATACGCGATAGGGCTTATCGTCTGGATTTGCGCGGCACTGGCGTTGACCGCACTCGACTAAAAGACATGGAAGAACTGCAAGACAAAGTAAAAAAATACATGCTCCTCGGCATTCTCGCGACGGTATTCTGCATGCCGCCCGCGGGGGTCGCCGCCGTCTACTACGCGGGGCGGGCAAACACGTTCATCGCCCTCGACAACCCCGCAAAGGCGATGATGGCGGCGGAAAAGGCGAAATTCTGGGGGCTTGCGGCGGTCGTTCTCGGCGCGGCGGTCTACCTCTGCGCCCTTGCGGCGTCGCTTTTCTAAAATGGGCAAAGACAAAAACGGCGCGTTCGACGACGGAAGCAGGGAGTGCATGCTCTCGTTTTTTCTGCTCGGCAACTACTTTGCGCTCTTCGGGCTTGCGCGTTCCACGCGGGCGATGAAGGCAGGGCTTGCGGGAGACTCCGCCGCGGCGGAGTCCGAAGCCCGCGCCGCAAAAAAATGGGCGCGTTGGGGATTGATTCCCTCGACGATACTCAACGCCGCGCTTGTTTACGGAGCGGTAGTTTTCACAATAAAATACATTCTCCCCGCAGTAAGGGAGTTTGCAATGTCTATACAGCCGTGAGGATTTTGGAATTTGCGCTTTTGGGAATAGTCGCAGCCGCGGCAGTGGCCGCGTACTTTTTCGACCCGTCGAGCGACCCGTTTTTCCCGCCCTGCCCCACAAACCTGATTACGCACCTGCACTGCCCGGGTTGCGGCACGCTACGCGCCCTGCACGCGCTCACGCACGGCGATTTCCGCGCGGCGTTTTCGCAAAACGCGCTCGCGATGGTTTTGCTGCCGATTGCCGTTGCGGGGACTGTCGCGCCGCCTGTGTTGCGGATTCCCCATTTGGCGCAGGCGGTGTTCTATTCGACAATCATATTCACGATTCTGCGGAACACGGAGACGTTCTCGTTCCTCGCGCCGTACTGAGAATTGCCCGCGCCGAGCCGCAGGAATTTCACGTCGCCCTTTTTCATGTCGAACTCGAAGACGCGGGCTTTGCCGAGCCTTTCGCCCGAAAGCGCGTCGAACACTTCGACCTCGCGCCCGAAGTCGATTTTGTGCGCTTCCGAAGTCGTCGCGGTAATCGACACATACGCGCCGTTTGCGTAGACCGACGCGGGCTGTTTTGTGTAGACATGCGCCCCCGAAACCGACGCCATCAGGCGGTAGAGCGATTCGGGCACGACGGTAGTCCCCACGAACATCTGCGGGCGTCTGCCCGAAGTGCGGAGAACCACGGCGTTCGAGCCGTCGGCGTACTTCGCCAAAACCGTGTCGCCGTCGCGGGCGGCGGGCGAAAGAAGCGGCTTTACTTTTTTCGGCACGCCGAATTTTGCGGGAAGCCCCGCCGCCAAGCCAGCAGGGGTCGAATGGGCGACCGCGGGAACATCGCCCGCATACGACACGTCGAAACCCGTAAGCTCGCGGACTGCGTCGAGAGAATAGGCGTTTTCAGACAAGTCTACAAGCCCCGCCGTCCAGCACCACATCGAAGCATACTTCTCCGACGACGCCGCAAGGATTTCGCGCTCGCGCTTCGTCAACGCCGACGCCAACAGGTAGACGCGCATTTTTGCGGAGAGTTTGCCGTCGAGCGCGTCCTCCAAAATGTACTGCCCGAAAGGCGTTCCCGCGCGGCTCATCGCGGCTCTGCCGCCGCCGAAAAGCTGCTGCGATGTCGCCGAAGACGCGCCGTTGCCGCCTATGTACATTACCGATTTGTCGGAGTGGATAAGCGCGATTTCGGGGCGGTAGGGTTGGGGGCGTTCGAGCATGTCAAGCTCGGCGGCGCGGGCGTCCTTCATTTCGCGCCAAATTTCGGGGTCGTTGAACCAACCGCAACCGAACAAGTCCATCCACCAAGAGCCCTGATTGCGGACAATCTCCTGCGAGAGGTTTCTGCGCATGACTTTCCGCGTGTCGGGAAGCGTCCGCTGGGCCTTGTCGGCAACGTATTGCGGCGAGCCGCTCGTCCAAAGCAGATAGGTTCTGTTGTCGTCTTCGTCGAACCACATTTTGCCCGAATTTGCAAAGCTGTCCGCCGCGCTCATCGAAAGCTTCACGCCGCCCAAGCCCCTGCCCGAATAGGAAATCGGCCCAGAGACAATATCGACGTACGGCGACTTCAAAATCTTCGCAAGCGCGTAGTGCCCCGCAACCGCGGGCGAATTCGGAAAGCCCGACAGCTCGTACGCGTACCCGAAAAACACGAGCGACAGCCTGTCCCTGCCCAGCCCGCGGCACGTTTCGCGGACGGTCTTTGCGAAGCGCAAAACGAGCCTCGCCATTTCGTCCTGCAAGAACGCGTTGAAGTCGGCAACGGAAGAGGAGATTTCGGGATTGAGCAGGTGCGAAGTGTTTTTGCCGCGCTCGTCGGGGGTCGGCACGCGGATTTCCGCAAACGGAACGGCGGCTTTCGACCGCCACGCCTTTTGCAGAGCTTCGGGAGTTTTGTATTTTTCCGCAAGCCACTTGCGCCATGCCGAGAGGGTCGCGGAGTCGTAGCCGCCGAACGCGGACTCGCCCGACGCACCGTAGAAAAATTCGCCCGACTGCCCGCCCGTCGGGTGGTATCCCGCGATGTTGTCGGCGTATTTGGACTCTATGTATTCGATGGTGTTGCGGATTCCGTCGGAGGCAATTTTTCCGAAAGATTCCGACGACGGCGACGAATAGCTTGCGCCGTCGTAGCCGCGCGTAATGGGCTTGCCGTCGAAAGACATTAAAACTTCGTCGGGGTGGGTTCTGCGGTGCTCGGCGTTTTCGGTGGGAATGCGCACTATCGCGCGGGCCTTCGGGTTCGCCGCCAAAAGCTCGGCGAAGGCCGCGTCTATCTGCCGCTTTACGTTTTCGTAGGCGGGGTTGCAGAGCGCGGGAACGCCGAAATGCACAAACTCGACCCCCGCTTCGCCCGCGATTTTCACCTGCGAGCCGAACACGGGAATTTTGTTGTCGGACAAATTTCGGTAGGGGTTGAGAACATACGCCATCAAAAGCATTTTCGACGGCACGTCGGTTTTCGCCCGAACATGCACGCGGTACTTCACGCCCTTTTTCAGCGAAAAACACCTAATGTGGAATACGAGCCTGTCGAACGTGGCGTCCTTCTGCTTTTTGCCTATCCGCAAAACGGGCATGCCGCCGAGAACTTCGTTTTGCATTGCAACTTCGGGCTGCGGGCGGATTTCCTTCGGGAACAGCCACGAAAGCTTGGATTTGTCGTAGGGCTTTGCGGAAAAATCGTAAAGAGGAACGCGCGAGCCGTCGGAGAGGTTTTCGAGTTCGAGCTTCGAAACGCAAAGCTCGGAAACGTCGTTGCCTACGAGAATGCGGAGCGCGGCGGAATTTGTGTCGGCGGAATGGGAGACGTCGAGGGAAAAATCCTCCCATTTGTCGGCGACGCGCGGAGTCGTTCCGCCGCCCGTCCAGCCGAGGAAGTGGCGCGACTTCACCGCCTTTCCGTCTACCGAAACGAACGGAACGCCCCCGAAAGTCTCGACTTTGTACGAAGCCGCGAACGCGGAAGCCGCGCACAAAATAGCGGGCGCGAAAGAGGAAAATCGTTTAAGCAAATTCATGGGGCAATGATTAAAATCGTGGCGGAACGCGTCAAGGGCAAACGCCCGCCGCGCCGACGCCGACGCCGCATTTTGCTGCACTATTTTGACTTTTCCGCACGTTTCCGAAACCGTCCGCGCCGCGGCGCGGACGGCGGAATCGGGAGAATAAAGTTGCAAAAAAAACTTGCGCGGGAGGGGCAATAAGATAAAGTCGGATACTTTATTTTAGATTGGAACGGCGCGACGGTCGCGCTGTCGCCGACTAAACCAATAACAATCAACCCGTTTCCGCAAGGAAACGACCCAAGGAAAACAATGAACAACGTAATGGAAGAATTGCTGGCCAACAGCAGTTTTGCCGAACTCAAACAAGGCTCTATCATCAAGGGCAAAATCATCGAAATCCGCCAAAACGAAGTCGTAGTCGACATCGGCGGCAAA
>DHMA01000180.1 GCA_002405555.1 Opitutia bacterium UBA4654 | reverse complement strand
CGCGAAAAGGTTTCGTCGCTTATCGGCGACGTGGACGGCGTGATAAAGTCGCACGATTTGCGCGTGAGGGCGTCGGGAAACGTGTATGTCATAGACGTAAACATTCATGTAGACGCGTCGCTTTCGATTGTGGAAGCCCACGAAATTTCGGAACGGGTAGAGCGCGTTTTGCGGGCGAGCATCGGCAGGTCGATAATTAACGTCCACGTCGAACCGCAATGGTAAATTAGGCATTGCCCAAGTCCCGATTGGGCTTGTGAAACCCGCTAACCCACGGTTTTTCTTCAAAGCTTCCGCAAATCACCAAGCTACAAAAAATGCGGAAGCATTTTTTCAAAACGGCTATCCGCATACTAATCTAAAAACTCCATGCGCGGCTGTGCGCGGGGGGACAGGCGGAAATTTTCGCGGTAGCGAAAACCGCCTTTTGGGGGCGGCAGCCCCCTCCTGTTGGCGTGCAGGCAGCTTGCAAAACGGCTATCCGCTAACAAGTTAAAAAAACTCCATGCGCGGCAACGCCGCGCTGCTTAGGCTTGTCAAGCTGAGCGAAGAAATGCGGCTTTGCGCAATGAGGCGACGGGAGCGTACTGGCGTACGTGACCAAGCCGCAACAAGCGAAACGCATTTATCCGCCAGCTTCACAAGCCCAAGAAAAACTTGGGTAATCCGCCAAGCTCCATCACCACTTTTGCCAGTGGACTTTGGCGGGGGTGTAGCGCGGGGCGTCAAGCACGGGCGACTCCGCGGGATAGCCAAGAATTATCAACGCCATCGGCGCTATGTTTTTCGGCATGCCGAAAAGCTTGCTGATAGCCTCCATGCGCTCCTTTTCGGGCGCAATTCCGCACCAGCACGTGCCGAGCCCAAGCTCTTTTGCGCGTATCAAAATGTTCTGCGCGGCGGCGGAGCAGTCGTACTCGTAGTAGCCGCCGCAGGGAGTTGAGAACTGTTCGTCCAAGTCGCCGCAAACGATTATCGCAGAGTGCGCGTCTTTGACCGATTCGCAGTAGGGGTGCGCTTTTGTGAGGGCGTCCAAGACGGCGTCTTCTGTCGCCACAACAAAACGCCACGGTTGCTTGTTCATCGCCGACGGCGCGTGCATTGCGGCGTCCAAAATGTCTTCGATTTGCTCTTTCGAAACGCGCTTCGACGAGTCGTAGGCTCTGACGGAGCGTCTGGTAAAAACGGCTGTATCCTTTTTCATAATAGAGGAGTTTATCGGAAAAATTTTGCGCCATGCAACAAAAAACGCCGCCCGAAAATCGGGCGACGCCAATACTATCTTATAAAAAAAAGGAGTTATGCCCTTCTTCTGCGATAGACCGCAAACGCCAGCGCAATGCCGCCGAAGATTGCCGCCCACTCTGCGGGTTCGGGGATAGCCGCCGTCAGCCAGCCGTCTACGACCTTCGCCGTCCCGAGGAAAGTGGAATCGTCCATGCCCGAATAGAGCTTGATTAGCGCAAGTTCGGCATCGCTTACGCTGTCGCCTACATAGATTGCGTTTTCCCTGAAATTGAAGATTGCCAAGCCGTTGTCGTTTTTGAATTTCAGCGTGTCGTCAACCGAAACGAGCCTCAGCACCGCGTCTTCGTTTGCGAGAACGATGTTTACGACTTTGTCGTTTATGTTGTTGATGAACTCCAACGAAATGTCGCCGCCGATAATCAAAGTGCCCGATTTTGTGCCCGTGAACACAATCGGAATAACTCCGCCCGCCCGCGAGGTTTTGTACATCTGGTTGAGCGTGATTGTGCCGTCGTTGGTGAGAATGAAACGCTGGTTTGAACCCGAAAAATTCAGGTTGTTGTTGTCGAGCGTGAATGAAGCGCCGCCGTTTACCTGAACTTTGTTTTGGATATCCCAAACGCCGTTGTCGGACAGCGTCGAGTTGCCGATGATTTTAATGCCGTCGCCCGTCGTCTGTACGAGCTTGCCGCCCGTGCTTACGATTGAGCCGAATTCGAGGTCTTTTGTCGCGGTGACCGTGCCGCCCGTGATATTGAGAACGGCGGTTGTTCCGAATTTTGTGTCGTCGGCAAAAAACACGTTGCCGTCGATGACGTCGATGCTCGCGCCGTTCGAGAATGTAGCACCGCCCGCGACGTTGAGCGTGCCGCTTGTAGTAATGCTGCCCGCTATTGTGCCGCCTGCGTTGATATTGTAGGTTGCGCCGCTATCGACGATTGCCTGACCGCCTTTTTTCAAGGTCAGCGCGCCCGCGTTTGTGTACGAGCCCAAGACGTTTATTATGCCGTTTTGCTTGACGGTTTGCGCGCCGTTCCAGACAACTTCGGCGTTTGCCGCCACGTTTATGGAGGCTGCGTTCTGCGCGAAATTGTCGCCGTCGGAGCCGATGAATGCGCCGTCCGTCGTCGTTACGTTCGCCTTGACGTTTTCGAAGGAAATGCTTTGGGTCTGGAAATACGCTCCAGTCGATTCGCTATAAATTTCAAGCGAGCCGAAGTTTAAATTCGCCGTCGCGTTCTTGCCGCCGGTCGAATTTGTAATCGTGAGATTTGCAAGATTCATCCAAAGCTTGCCTGCAAAGTTCATTGCGTTTGCTTCGCCCGATGCCGCGGCGATGTCGATAATGCCGCTGTTCGAGCCGTTTTGATAGGGTCCGAAAAGGTGCACCGTAGACGCTTCGGACGACAGGGACTTCATGGTATTGTTGCTCTTACCGAAGAAATGCTTATTGTCGAGCGTCGAATCGACAACCAGAACGACGTCGTCGCCTGCCGCCGAGCTGATTAAGCTGTTGTCTTTCGCGTCGCCCGACACCGCCGAGCCGTTGATTGTTATTGTTGCGGCGAAAGCGGAGGACGCCGCAAGTGCGCATGTTAGTATGAGGTATTTTTTCATTGATGTGGTTTTCTCCTTTTCGTTATAATACAATGAAACGAAAGTTTGTATTAGCAAGGGAAATCCGACGCCGCCTTTGTCCGCCACCCTCCGATTCTTAAACTATTTTGACTTTTTCGTACAAACGCGCAGCTTCCGCCTTTCGCCGACAAAAAAACGCCCTCCGTTTCCGAAGGGCGTTCCGTATGGCGCAACAAGTTGCGGCGATGTTTTACGCTTTGACTTTTGCGAGAATTTCGTTCATGCGCTTTGCCATCGCGCGGGGATTTTCAAGAAGCCCCGCCGCGAGCAGCGCGTTGTCGTAAAGCTGTTCGAGGACGAGCTTTGCGAGCGGCTCGTCGGCGTTTCTCAGCGTTTCGAGATTTTTGATTACATCGCTGCGCGGGTTGATTTCGAGTTTCACCGCGGGGGCGGGGAGGGGATTGTCGGGGTTCATCTCCTTCAACATCATGCGCATTTGCGGCGTGATGCCGTCGGTATTGATTGCCGCAACGGGGCTTTCGACAAGTCTTTCTCCGCTCGAAACCGATTCGACCTTTGTGTCGCCGAGGGTTGATTTAATCCAGTCTTTGAGCGATTTCAGGGCGTCTTCGGGGATTGCCTCGCCGTCGGCGGGCTTGGGGGCGTCGCCGAGTTTTACGTCGGAGTCAACGCTCGCGAACGGCTTTTCCGAGTAGCTTCCGAGGTTGCCCACAAGGAAAGTGTCGATAGGCTCGTAGAGGTAGAGCACTTCAAGCCCGCGGGCGGCGAACGCCTCGATGTACGGCGCGCTTTCAATCGTTTTTCTGTCCGCGCCGCACGCGTAGTAGATTTCCGTCTGGCCGTCTTTCATTCTCGAAACGTAGTCGTCGAGCGACACTTTCGTTCCGTCGGCATAGAGGCTCGATTCGAAGCGCAGAAGCTTTGTGAGTTCGGCGCGGTTTTCGAAATCGACCGCCGCCCCCTCTTTGAGGAATACGCCGAACTTCTTGAAGAACATGTCGTACTTCGCGGTGTCCTTTTTTGCGATGTCGGC
>DHMA01000107.1:6431-13629 GCA_002405555.1 Opitutia bacterium UBA4654 | reverse complement strand
GGGCAGACGGCGGGCAAGCCCGTGGACGAGCAGACGCTCACAATCAACCGCATCACATACAAAATCGAAGGCCCGAAAACGATTTCGGAAGACGCAATCACGGCGCATGTCAGACTCCGCAAAGGCATGAAGTTCGACCAAAAATCGCTCGACCAGTCGATACGCTCGCTCTACGAAACGGGGCTTTACGACGTCATTGACGCAACGCGCACGGCGTCGGCGAACGGCGGAATGGACATCGAATTTTTAATCGTTCCCAAATACAGAATCAGCCAAATCGTGTTCAAGGGGAACAAGGAATATTCGGCGCGGCGATTGCAGGAGGAAATCTCTTCGTACGCCGGCTCCACCCTCAGCGAAGTTCAGGCAAAGCGCGACGCCGACAAAATCAAGGCGTTCTACCAAAAGAAGGGCTACTCGCTCGCAAAGGTGAATTTTTCGATAGAGCGCAACGACGAACAGGGCAAGGGCGCGGTGATTTTCGACATCAACGAGGGCGAGGACATCGCAATCGAAAACATCAGATTCACGGGCGACCCCGCCGTCGAAAAGCAGTACGGCTTTTGGGGCAAGCTCTGGAAGCGCATGTTCGCAAAGGACAACCCCGCCGAGCTTAACTCGATTAAGCTTTTGAAGGAAATGAAGACCGACACTTGGATTCCCGTCATTTCCTACATCACCGACAACGGACGCTTCAAGGACGAGGAATTTCAGGCGGACATCGAAAAACTCCGCAAAGTCTACCGCGACCACGGCTACCTCGACGTCGAAATCGACGAGTCGAAAGTCAAGTTCGAGTTCCCCGACGCCGACAACCCCGGCGACATGGACATCGTCATAAACGTCGTCCCCAACAGGCAGTACAAGGTCGGCAAGGTTTCGTTCAAAAACAACAAGCTGTTCTCCGACGAAAAACTCATGCCGTTTGTGGAGTACTTCGACCTCACTACGGGCAACGTGTTCTCGCCGTCGAAAGTGGACGAAATGATTGAAAAAATCAGAATCTACTACGGCGAATACGGCTATATAGACACAATCGTACGCGCCCAGCGCAAGCCGAACGTGGAGTCGGGCGACATCGACTTGGTAATCGACATAATCGAGAGCGGCAAATTCTACCTCGAATCAATCAACATTCAGGGCAACACGAAAACGAAGAGCGAAGTCATAATCCGCGAACTCGCGCTCGCTCCGGGCGACGTCTTCGACCTCGCCAGAATGAAGTCTTCGGAAAACCGCCTCAAAGAGACGCGATTCTTCGACGAAGTGAACCTTTCGCCCGAAGCCACAAACATTCCCAACCGCCGCAATCTGCGCGTGGTGGTCAAAGAGGGGCGCACGGGCAACCTTACGTTCGGCGCGGGTTTCAGCACAATCGAAAGCTTGGTGGCGACGGTCGAAATCACGCAGAGCAACTTCGACTACGAAAACTACGACAGCTACTTTCAGGGCGCGGGGCAGAAATTCAGAATCCGCGGGTCCATCGGCTTGAAGAGCAACCAGATTATCGTGAGCTTCGAAGAGCCGTGGGTCTTCAACCGCAACCTCGCGTACGGCATCGACGCCTACCGAACCGACACGGGCTACTATTCCGACTACTATTCGGAAGTCCGCCTCGGCGCGACAAACTATTTGAGAAAGCGCGTCTACGAGCTTATCGAAGCCCGCCTTGCCTACAAGCTCGAACTTGTCGATATTTACGACGTCGATTCGAAGCTCACCACGGGGCCCGACCCCGTCATGAAGGAGTGGCGCGGCGACATCGGCGAACGCTCGATTTCGCAGGTGAGCCTTTCGTTCCTGCGCGACTCGCGCGACAGCCTCATGACCCCAACGCGCGGCACGCGCTTCGAGCTTATTCAGGACGTCGCCGGCGGGCCGCTTCTTGGGCAGACAAACCTCTACCGCGTGGAAGCCCGCGCGGGCTGGTGGATTCCGACGTTCGAGGCGGGAAATCAGGTGCTGTCGTTCGTCGGCAGAACGGGCACGGTCATTGGCTACGGCGGCAAGGACGTTCCGTATTTCGAGCAGTACTTCCTCGGCGGCGGCTACAACATGCGCGGCTTCAAATACCGCAAAGTCGGCAGGATAGACCCGCACACGGGCGAGGCGTACGGCGGCAAAACGTTCGCGTTCGCATCGGCGGAATACTCGATAGAGCTTTTCAACCCCGTGCGCTTCGCGGTGTTCTACGACATCGGCTTCGTCAACGCGGGCGAGTGGGACTGGGACCCGTCGGACTATAATTCCGACTTCGGCGTCGGCTTCCGCGTGCTCCTCATGGGCGCGCCCATGCGCATAGACTTGGGCTTCCCGTGGAAAACAGGCCCGTACAACGACGACGGCATGCAGTTCAACTTCTCGTTCGGAACTGTGTTCTAAAAAAATCGCGCGGTTTCGGAACATTCGGCTTTTTCAGCTTACTAAAAACACAAACAAAGAAAAAACATATGAAAAAATTAACGGCATTAATCGCGGGGCTCGCCGCCTGCGCGGCACTTAACGCGGCTCCCAACATCTACTATATCGAAATGGGAAGAGCCTACCAAAACTACTACAAGGCGAAAGCCGCGGCGGAACAGATTCAGGCTTCGATTGACGCCACAAAAGGCGAACTCGAAAAAATGAAAAAGACCTACGACGAAAAGGCGAAACAGGCTCAGGCGCTGCTCGAAAAGGCGAACAACCCCGCCCTCGGCGAAGACGCAAAGAAAAAGCTCCAAGACGAAATCAGGCCCATCGCCGTGGAATGCCAGCAGATTGAGGCGAACATGCGCAACATCAGCGCGCAGGCAAACGAAAGACTCCGCCAGAACGCCGACAGTATCCGTAAAGTCCACCTCGAAGAAATCAGGGAAGTCGTAAAGAAGCTCGCCGAAGACAAAAAGGCGGACTGCATTATCGAAAAGAGCGTCTGCCACTATTCCGACCCGAAGGCGGACCTCACCGACGAGCTTATCAAGCGCATCAACGCAAACGCGCCTGCGGGCAAATAGTTTTTTTCCGCTCCGCAACGCGGAACGGAGTTGGGGGAGTTTTTAAACTCCCCTTTTTTTGTTTTCAGGCAAAACCGAAAATAAGGATAAAAAGATGTCAAATGTTGTGCTTTGCGCGCTCGCAAGCGTTTTCCTTCCGGGCTTGGGGCAGCTGTTCGAGTCGCGCGGATACGAGGCGGCGGGATTTTTCTTCGGAGCGGTCTTGGCGTACATGATATACATTCCCGCGGGCGTGTGCGTACACGCGTGGGCTGTCGCCGACGCCGCGCTCCGCGCCAAACGCAAATAGCGGGCGGAATTGTTCAAAAACGCCCGCGCGGACACATCAAAAGTGTTGCAAGAAAAAAGTAATTCGGCTATGTTGCAGGGCATGGAATTTCAAAATAAAAAATCGTCGATACGCACCGAAAACCTCGTCAAGGAATACGGCAAGAGGCGCGTCGTAAAGGGCGTGAACATCGGCGTAGAGGCGGGCGAAGTGGTCGGGCTTCTCGGCCCGAACGGCGCGGGCAAAACGACGAGTTTTTACATGATTGTAGGCCTCGTTCCCGCAACGGAGGGCAAAGTGTTTCTGGAAGACTGCGACATCACAAACGTGCCCATGTACAAACGCGCCCGCATGGGAATAGGATACCTGCCGCAGGAGGCGTCGATTTTCAGAAAACTTACGGTCTACGAAAACATCTACGGAGTGGCGGAAACGCTGCCCGTGCCGAAGTCGGAACTGAAAGACTTTACGATGTCGATGCTGGAGGAGCTTGGGCTTGAAAAGCTGGCGTCGCAAAAGGCGTTCACGCTTTCGGGCGGCGAGCGCAGGCGTCTTGAAATTACCCGCGCCCTCACGGCGCGTCCGAAATTCCTGCTTATGGACGAGCCTTTCAGCGGCGTAGACCCCATCAGCGTGGCGGAGGTTCAGGAAATCATACGCGGCTTGAAGGCGAAAAACATAGGCGTGCTCATAACAGACCACAACGTGCGCGAAACGCTCAGCATTGTAGACCGCGCCTACCTTATCCACGACGGCAAAGTGCTCTGCGAGGGCACGAGCGACTTCTTGGTGAACGACCCCCAAAGCCGAAAATTCTATCTCGGCGAAAACTTTACGATGTAGGGCATGGAAAACCGGATAAACAAAACGAGAGTGTCGGAGGAAATTTCGGTCCGCGAGTTTTTCGAAATGTTCGAAGGCTCGCTCCAGCTCGAACTTCTTGCGGGCAAAAGCGGGCTCGACAGAATCATCTACGAGCCGAGCCTCAACCGCCCCGCGCTGGCAATCACTGGCTACTACAAAAACTTCGCCTCCAAGCGTATCCAGCTCTTCGGCGCGGGCGAAATGGCGTATATGTGCGACCTCCCGCACGACCGCCAAATAGAGGTGATGGGCGAAATGATTTCGCACGAAATTCCGTGCGTGGTAATCTCGCGAAACCTCGAACCCACGCAGGCGATGGTCGAGGCTGCAGACTCGCACAACGTGCCGCTAATCCGCACGAAGATGAAGTCGAAGGAGTTTTCCGCAGAGGTTTTCGTGCGGCTCGAAAGGCTGTTTTCGCCGCGCATGTCGGTGCACGGAACGCTGCTCGACATCAAGGGAATAGGAACTCTCATTCGCGGCGACAGCGGCATAGGCAAAAGCGAATGCGCCCTCGCGCTCATCGACCACGGGCACTCGCTCGTAGCCGACGACCACGTCTATTGCGTGAAAGTCAACGACCAAATCGTGCTCGGACGCGGCAACGAGCTCAACAGGGGCTACATGGAGTGCCGCGGAATCGGGATAATCAACGTGGCCGAGCTTTTCGGAATCCGCTGCGTGCGCATGGAAAAGTCGATAGACATCGTGGTGACATTCGTCGAATGGAAACCTGGGGTTGTCGAAGACAGGACGGGATTGGAGGTAAATTATTTCGACATATTGGGTATCCAGATTCCGCATTTTGTAATACCCGTGCGCCCCGGCCGCGACATGGCGCGCCTTGTGGAAGTAGCCGCAATGGTGCAGGCTCTGCGCCGCATGGGGCACGACGGCGCAAAGGCGTTCAACGACAGGCTCATCGCCCACATGGCGAAAGGAAACGCGAAAAAAGATGTCTAAACTATCTCTTTCCGAAAGGGGCGCGTTGCTTGCCGAAACAATCGGGAAAAGAATTGTGTTTCTCGACGGCGGCATGGGCACGCTCATTCAGCGGCGCGGTCTGACCGAGGCGGACTTCCGCAGGGGCGACGCGCGTCTCGAAAAAATCGCCGGCGAACTGCGCGGCGACAACGATTTGCTCTCGATTACCCGCCCCGACGTAATATCCGACATTCACAGGGAATATTATCTGGCGGGGTCGGATATAGCCACAACAAACACCTTCGGGGCGAACTCCGTAGTGCAGTCGGAATACGGAATAGGCGCGGACTTGGTGCGCGACATGAACGCCGCGGCTGTGCGGGCGGCGCGGGCGGCGGCGGACGAAGTCTCGGCGAAGCTCGGAGGAAAGCCGCTGTTCGTGGCGGGGTCGGTCGGCCCGATGAACAAGGCGGCAAGCATTGCCTCCGACGTGTCCGACCCGTCGGCGCGTTCGATAACTTTCGACGAACTCCGCGCGGCGTACTACGAGCAGATGTCGGTCTTGGCTGAGTCGGGCGCGGACTTGTTCATACTCGAAACGTCGATAGACACGCTGAACGTAAAGGCGGCAATCCACGCCTATTTGAGCCTCTGCGAAGAGCGCGGCGAGAAAATTCCGATAGCCGTCAGCATGACGGTCTCCGACCTGTCGGGGCGCATTTTGAGCGGACAGACAATAGATGCGTTCTACGCGTCGATACGGCACGCGAAGCCGCTTTTCGTGGGCTTGAACTGCGCTCTGGGCGCGGAGAAAATGCGTCCGTACATCGAGACTTTCGACAGAATCGCCGAGTGCTACACGCACTGCTACCCCAACGCGGGGCTGCCGAACCCTCTTTCGGAATTCGGCTACGACCAAATGCCCGCGGACACCGCAAAATACCTCGGCGAATACTGCGCCGACGGGCTTCTGAACGTGGTCGGCGGCTGCTGCGGCACGACGCCCAAGCACATAGAGGCGGTCGTTGCGGCGTGCGCCAAACTTGCGCCGCGCAAGCCCAAAACGGCCGACGCGCTCACGCTTGCGGGCTTGGAGCTTCTGCGCATTCCCGACAGGGACGCGCCGTTCATTTTCGTCGGCGAGCGCACAAACGTGATGGGCTCGCCCGCGTTCCGCAAAATGGTCAGGGAGGGGCGGTTTACCGACGCGCTCGCAGTGGCGCCAAATCAGGTCGAAAACGGCGCAAACCTCATAGACATCAACTTCGACGAAGGCATGCTCGACTCTCCCGCGTGCATGACGAAATTCCTCAACCTCATCGGCTCCGAACCCGAAATCGCCCGCGTTCCGCTGATGATAGACTCGTCGAATTGGGAGACGGTTTTGGCTGGCCTGAAATGCGCGCAGGGCAAGTGCGTCGTCAACTCGATAAGCCTGAAAGAGGGCGAGGAAAAATTCCTTTCGCACGCGGGGGAGATTATGAAATTCGGCGCGGCGGCAATCGTGATGGCGTTCGACGAACGCGGGCAGGCTTCGACGCTTTCCGACAGAATTTCCGTCTGCCAACGCGCGTACAAACTGCTCGTCGAAAAGGCGGGCTTCGACCCGCGCGACATAATTTTCGACGCAAACGTCCTGACCGTCGCGACGGGCATGGCGGAGCACGATTCCTACGCGATAGACTTCATAAACGCCGTGCGCGAAATCAAGCGCACATGCCCCTACGCCCGCACGAGCGCGGGGGTAAGCAACATCAGCTTTGCCCTGCGCGGCAACAACAGGGTGCGCGAGGCAATGCACAGCGTGTTCCTCTACCACGCGCGGGAGGCGGGGCTCGACATGGGAATCGTCAACGCGGGAATGCTCGCGCCCTACGACGAAATAGAGCCGCGCCTGCGCGACGCGGTAGAGGCGGTAATCCTCAACTCGTCGCCCGACGCCACCGAGCGTCTGCTTGCAATCGCCGCCGACTACAAGGACGCCGCCGTTTCCGAAAAAAAGGAGACGCGCGACGACCCCAACGCGACGCCGCAGGAAAGGCTCGACAGAGCGTTCGTCAAGGGCGACGAAGAGTCCGCCGCAAAGCTCGCGCTCGAATTTTTGGAGGAGTTGAAAACGCCGCTTAGGGTAATCGAAAAGCCGCTG
>DHMA01000107.1:4794-6381 GCA_002405555.1 Opitutia bacterium UBA4654 | reverse complement strand
GTAATCGAAAAGCCGCTGATGGACTCGATGAAAAAAGTCGGCGAGCTTTTCGGGGCGGGAAAAATGTTCCTGCCGCAGGTCGTAAAAAGCGCGCGCGTGATGAAGCGGGCGGTTGCGGCTCTCGAACCTTTCATGGAGTCGGCGGCTACGGGAAGCGCGCCGAAAGTCGTGCTCGCGACGGTCAAGGGCGACGTGCACGACATCGGCAAAAACATAGTTTCGGTAGTGCTTGGCTGCAACGGCTTCCGCGTGGAGGACTTGGGCGTGATGGTTCAGCCGGAGGCAATCGTCGAAGCCGCCCGCGACGCCGCCGTGATCGGGCTTAGCGGGCTTATCACGCCGTCGCTCGACGAAATGGCGAACACAATTTCCGCGCTCGAACGCGCGGGCATAAGAGTGCCCGTGCTCGTCGGCGGGGCTACTACGAGCGACCTCCACACGGCGGTGAAACTCGCGCCGCTCTATTCTGGAACGGTCGTGCGCGTGGAGGACGCCGGCGCGTCGGCGGGCGTCTGCGCCGACTTCACCATGGGCGGAAAGGCGGAGGCGTTCGCCCTTTCAATCGCCGCCGCCCAGCAGGCTCTGCGCGACAAATACGAGGCGGAGCACGCCAACCCGCCCGCGCACAAAAAGCTTCTGCCGCTCGCCGAGGCGCGTTCCCAAAAGGCGGTCTGCGATTTCTCTCACGTGGAAAAGCCGCCGTTCACGGGCGTGCGGACAATCTGCGTTCCCGTGTCGGAGTTGAAGCCCGACATTCCGTGGGGCATGTATTTTAGAACTTGGGGCGTTAAGGACAAGGCGGCGACGGAGGACTTTTGCAGGGACACCCTCGCAATGCTCGAAAGGCTCGCGGAGGTCGCGAAGCCGAAAATCAGGGTCGGATTTTTCGAGGCGAAGCCCGACGGCGACGACATCGCGCTTTTCGAAAACGGGGTGCGGATTGAAACGCTGTCGCTCGTGCGCTCGCAGGTCGAAAACTCGCGCGGAGAGTGCCTGTGCCTTGCCGACTACGTAGCTCCCGACGGCGACTATGTCGCGCCGTTCGCGGCGACGGTAGGCATCGAGGCGGAGGCGTTCGCAAAATCGTTCAAGGACGCAGGCGACGACTACTCCTACATGATTGCCCAAACCCTGTGCGACGCGCTCGCCGAGGCTCTCTCGACCTACGCGCAGCGCGCGGTGTTCTCGGACTCTCCCAAAGAACGCGCGGGCGTCCGCGCGGCTGCGGGATACGCCTCTTACCCCGACCACTCCGAAAAGGCGAAGTTCGAAAAACTGCTTTCTCTCGAAGAATCGGTCGGCATAAAACTCACGGACAACTTCATGATGACGCCGAAGTCGTCGGTTGCGGCGTTGTGGATTGCCAACCCGTCGGCGAAATATTTTTCGGCGGAAATAGGGCAGGACCAAATTCGCGACTACGCCGAACGCGGCGGTCGGACAATCGAAGATGTCGAAAAATACATGTCGGTAAGGGCGCGATGAAACTCGACAGGGAAATATACGGAACAGTGCCCGAACGCGGCGGAGTCAAGACCGACTTCGTCGTGCCGCTTTGCATGTTCCTGCTGTTTCTCATGGGGGTGG
>DHMA01000107.1:0-4750 GCA_002405555.1 Opitutia bacterium UBA4654 | reverse complement strand
CTCTCATGGGGGTGGCGTTCATCTACTCCGCGCAGAGCTACAATATAGACGAAATTCCGCTCGCCAAGCAATTTTGGGTCAAGCAGATATGCTATTTTGTGTTCGCGGGAGTGCCCGTGTACGTCTTTCTTGCGTGGATAGACTACAAGGTGTTTTTCACCTACGCCAACGCAATCTACGCGCTGTCGCTGCTTCTGCTGATTCCGCTTGCGTTAAAGGAAAATTTGGGAATTCCGATACCGTTTGTGGAAAGCCGCTACAACGCGACGCGCTGGATTG
Source organism: Opitutia bacterium UBA4654 (assembly GCA_002405555.1). Classification (GTDB taxonomy): domain Bacteria; phylum Verrucomicrobiota; class Verrucomicrobiia; order Opitutales; family Intestinicryptomonadaceae; genus Merdousia. Next base: position 4,471 of record DHMA01000107.1, on the reverse strand, counting down.
ACTTTGGGGCGGTGTCCGTCCAGCCGTCGGAATTCGCGAAAATCGGGACGTGCATAATGGCGGCGGCGATGTTCGCCCGCAACGACGGAAAGAAAAATTTGAAATTCTGGCTGAAAATAGCGGCGGTATTTTTAGTTCCTATTTTGTTGATTTTTTTGCAACCCGACTTAGGCTCTACTCTCGTATTTTTTCCAATGCTTTTCGCCATGCTCTACATATCGAACCTCCCGAAGAGGTTTTTCGCAATCGGCGCGCTCCTTTTCGGGCTGCTGATTGGCGTGGTGGCGGCGGATATTTGCGGATACAACGCGTTTTTGAAGTCGCACAATATGTCGGCGGAGGCGGCGGCGAACGCTAACGCGTACGGGTCGTCGGCGGCTCTGACACTGCCGCTTAAAGACTACCAGCGCAACAGAATTTTGGCGTTCATTGCTCCCGAAGTCGTTGACCCGCAGGGGAACGGCGTTAGCTGGAACCAGCGACAGAGCCTGATTTCGGTAGGGTCGGGCGGCATATTCGGGAAGGGGCACGCCGAGGGCACTCAGGCAAAACTGGGCTATCTGCCGTCGAGCGTGGCGTATAACGACTTCATATTTTCGGTGCTCGCGGAGGAATCGGGGTTCTTCGGGGCGACGGTCGCCGTCGTATTGATGGCGATAATAATAATTTACGGTTGTCTTGGGGCTGCGCAACTTTCGCGCGACGGATTCGGAAGGTATCTGTGCGCGGGAATCGGCGTAATACTCATGACGCACACTTTCATAAACGTGGGAATGACCATCGGCATTATGCCGATTACGGGAGTTCCCCTGCCAATGTTAAGTTATGGCGGAACTTTTGTTTTGACGTGTTGCATACTACTCGGTCTCGTTCAAAGCGTATACCGACACAGAAAAGAATATGCGTGAAAAGGCAAAAGTTTCGCTTAATCCAAAATTAAAGCGAAACCATGAAACAGGAAAACCAAAACTATGATTTGACAAAGCGTCCCGCGGAGGAGGTCGTCGAGCCTATTCCCGAAGAACAGCTTAATCAGGAGGCGAAGTTGCGCGCAAAAAAGCGTCCGCTTCTCGAAAAAATCATCAGACTTCTCAAACGCGAAGACGAACCCTACCGCGAAATCGTAATCAACGTAGAGCCTTTCGAAAAACGCGTCGCGCTGCTTGTAGAGGGCGTGATGCAGAAATTCGAAATAGAGCGCAACGGCGACGAAAGCATGGTCGGGGCGATTTTCAAGGGGAAAATCCAGAACCTTGAACCCGGCTTGAAAGCGGCGTTCGTCGATATCGGACAGCCCAAAAACGCGTTCCTCCACTACTGGGACATTTTCCCGACGACCACCGACAATTCCTACGAAGTCGTCCGCGAAAACAAGAGCAAGGAGCAGAAAAAGGCGCAGAAGTTTTCGGCGAAGGACATTCCCGAAAAATTCCCGATTGGCACGGAAATCATCGTGCAAATCACCAAGACGCAAATCGGCACAAAAGGCCCGCGCGTCACGACGAACATCGCGATTCCGGGCCGCTACCTTGTGCTCATGCCGTTCGCGGGGCAGTTCGGCATTTCGAGGAAAATCGAGGACAGAGCCGAGCGCGAGCGCATCAAGAAGATTTTGAAGTCTATGAAAGTGCCCGAAGGCATGGGTGTCATCGTCCGCACGGCGGGGCAGGGCAAACGCTGGACATACTTTGTGCGCGACCTCCACATGCTGCTGAACATCTGGAAAAAAATCCAGCAGCGCATAGAGACCGTCCCCGCGCCCGCGACCATCTACAAAGAGCCCGACCTCATAGAGCGCACCGTCCGCGACTTCCTCACCGAACAGACCGACAGAATCCTCATCGACAGCCGCGAAGACTACGAGCGCATTCTGCGTTCCGTGTCGGAAATCTCGCGCCGCGCCCGCAGTAAAATCCAGCTCTTCAAGGAAAACATTCCGATTTTCGAACGCTACAACATCGAGCGGCAAATCGCGCAGACTTTCCAGCGCCGCGTGCCGCTTCCGTCGGGCGGCGAAATCGTAATCGACGAAACCGAGGCGCTTGTGGCAATCGACGTAAACACGGGCTCGCACAAGGGCAAGAGCGAGGACGGCAAAGACTTCATCTTGCAGGCGAACCTCGAAGCCGTAACAGAGGCGGCGCGTCAGGTGCGCCTGCGCAACTTGGGCGGGCTTGTCATCATAGACACAATCGACATGAAGAGCCGCAAGGACAGGCAGGCGGTCTACAAACGCCTGAAAGACGAAATGGAAAAGGACAAGGCAAAGAGCCAAGTTCTGCCGATTTCGCAGCTCGGCATCATGCAGATGACGCGCCAACGCCACGCGCAGAGCAATTCGAGCGGCATTTACACAACCTGCCCGTATTGCGGCGGCAAGGGCATTGTGAAGTCGGCGCGGACGATGAGCGCGGAAATCCAGCGCAAAATTGTCGCCACATGCAGGTCGATGCGGGCGAACAACGCAAACGTGGGCGAGCTTGCGCTGCTCATTCTGCTCCACCCCGACAACCTCCAACGCTTGCAGACGGAAGACTACGAACACCTCATCAATCTGGAAAAGGCGTACAACCTCAAATTGACGTTCCGCGCCGACCCGTCCTACCACTTGGAGAATTTCAGGATTATCGACGCCCGCAAGTAGACGCCGCAAATTCCGTAAACGCCCGCCGAGGTTTCGGCTGGCGTTTTTTTTGCGCATGCGGATTGCGGCGCATGCGGAGTTTGAATGAGAATCGCGCGGAGAGCGCAAAGAATGCCGCGCGGGAGGAATAAGTAAAATTGCGCGTAGGCGATTTTCGTGGAGCGCGGTAAGTGGGTTGCGGCGTTTTTCATCGGCGCGAAACAGTTGTTTTGAGTCAGAAGGTTTGAGGAAGTTTTAAAAAGTCTTAAATGGTCTTAAATGCCTTTAAAATTGGGCGGTTGTGGCGAAAATTGTCGCGCGGGGCGGTTTGAGGAAAGTTTTCGAGTTTTGGACGGTTTTCCCCGCAAAAAATCAAGCGTTTGAGGAAAAATTCGGATTTTGTCGCGCGGCGGACAGGTTGTGTTTTACGGAACGGTTGGCTCGGAAATTTTTGTCGCGGGGGTGTCGTGCATCACGCGTTGGCGGATTGTAAAGTCGCAAAAAAAGAGGCGTTGCAACTCGGTTGCAAGCCCCTTGAAACGGCTTTGCGGAATCTATTTTCTTTCGGTCAAAAATCCGCTGTTTATTAGGTCGGCGAGCGTGTTTTCGTCCGATGTCGTCCGAATTGTCGAACCGTCGTATATTTTGCACCGCTCGGCGAGTTCGCGGACAAATGCGCCTAAATCGGCTTCGGGATTGTAGGACGAATTCCTTATGGCGTCGAGAACTTCGCGGGCGTTGTCGCCCGACACCGTGCCTCCTCCGCGCATTTCGTATGTTTTCATTTGGTTATCTCCTTCCGAATTTTTCTTTGCGTTGTTTGTAGAAATTTGCGAGTTCGTTGTCGAGCAGTTTTGCAAGGGCGCGTTCGCCTCCCCTGTCGAGCCGTTCGCGCTTCGAGAAATCGACGAGCCTTGCGCAGAAAAGCAGCCAATTTCTGATTTTCCCGAATTCGACCGTGCCGCTGTGTTGGCGAAATTCGACCGTGCCGTGCCGCCAGTAGCTTTGGACGTTCAGCTTGAAATACCTGCTTCCGCCCGTAATCGAGCGGGCGAGCTGTTCGAGGTTGTGCGCGGAATCCACCTTTTCGCGCCAATTTGAAACCTTCATCGACGCGCAATAGCGGTTGTTTCGGCGGCTCGGAGGCATAAAGGCGTCGATGTCGGATTCGAGCGTCGCGTAGTTGGCGAAAAGGTTGCGCCAGACGGAAATGTCTTTCTTGAAGTCCTGCGTGCCGAAATGGGCGTGGAAACCGCAGGATTTGTTGACGGTGGCATTGACTTCTTCGAGGGCTTGGCAGACGGCCTTGACTTCGGCGAGTCCGCGGTCGCCTTTCAACACGGGGCTTACGAGCTCGTAGCCGCCGATTACGGACGCGTCGGAAACAATCTTCCAGTTTGTGCGTGTGGCGTGGTTGTAGCCCTCTATTTCGCAGGCTACGCCTCTGCGCCTGATTGCGTCGCGCAGTTGCCGCTTGTTGCCGTGGACGATTTCGAGTTCTACGCCGAATGTCCTGTTGAAAACAAAATCGCCCTCCGGTGAGAGAGGGCGATTGTTGAAGTATTTTGCGTAGACGTTTTGGACGAATCCGTAGCCGACTCCCAACAGGAGGGCGACTTCCTTTCGGGTTTTGCCCTCGTCGAAGAGCCTGCGCATTTTGTCCGATTTGGTCAGGTTTGAGTTGAGTATTTCGTCGATTTCCATTGCCGTTTTTGAATTGGTGCGTACACACGCTCTACGGCGGAACGAAGTCAACTCTCTTCGGACATTTTTTTATTTTTTTCCGGCGGTGTGATCGCCGTCGTCGGAAGGAACGAATGGATAATCGGGGTGGGTGGCGAACTCTAT
>DHMA01000034.1:7397-8243 GCA_002405555.1 Opitutia bacterium UBA4654 | reverse complement strand
CGTCGGTGAAGTACTGCGCGTACGAAACGCTTTTGCCTCCGCCCACGGGAAACTTCATTGCAAGCGTGTTGAACACAAAGTTCGAGACGAAAATTCCGAGCGCGAAAACAACCATCGCCGTATAGGGCGAAAGTCTGCCCGACTCCAAGACCGCCACGCCCGTGGACATGTCGATTTTTCCCATCGACTCCGCCACGAAGCTGTAAAAGAAACCCATCAGCACGCCCGCCAACGCCGACACGAAAATGCCCTTTGCGGTAGAGCCTCCCGCGCCGAGCCTGCGGAATGCGAGAGCGTCGAGGACAATCGCCGCGCAGATGAACGCAACTCCCGCGCCGAGCATTATGGGGTCGCCTTCGGGACGCGCCGCGTAGGTTGTTATCACGCCCAAGACGAGCGCAAGCCCGATTCCCACGGGGAACGCCACGGCAAGCCCCGCGATGTCGATTGCAATAACGAGCAAAATATTCGAAAGGTTGAACACCGCGCCCCCGATTAACGCCGAAAGCAGCCACTGGGAGTCCGCCTGCGAAAGGTCGTCTACAAAGCTTCTGCCGCCATCGCCGAACGAGCCTGCGGTGAATGCGAGCAGCAGCGAGAACAGGAGAATGCCGATTGTGTAATCCCAATAGAAGAGCTGGAATTTCCAGCTTTTGCTTGCAAGTTTTTGCGTGTTGCCCCACGAGCCCCAGCATATCATCGTAATGACGCACATCGCCACCGCAATCGGGTAGGAACTTACCGTAATCATATTTCGCCTTTCTTTTTTGTTTTGGAAAACCGCGCGACGCCATATTCGCCCCGCTATGAAGACGTTAGTTTGAAGTTTCGCAAAAAGTCAATAGC
>DHMA01000034.1:7224-7355 GCA_002405555.1 Opitutia bacterium UBA4654 | reverse complement strand
GACGCATTTTTTGTATCGGACAAAAAATAGCGGCGGGAAACGCCCAGTCCGCAAAAAAAAAGCGGCCGGTAAATCCGGCCGCCGCGGAGAAATCCTATGCGGTTGCAACGCTATTTGCGCCTGCGGTAGAC
>DHMA01000034.1:413-7146 GCA_002405555.1 Opitutia bacterium UBA4654 | reverse complement strand
ACAGCCCCGAAAATCGCCGCCCATGTTGAGGGTTCGGGAATCTGCGTATTCGAAATGTAGATGTATTCGCCGCCGTCGATTGTTTTTTCGCCCACGAACACGTCGCCTCCGGTTTTATTTACAAACGCAATCGTGCCCGCCGTCCCGCCGGATTTTACGGATATCGTAAGGTTGTCGGCATCGTAGCCGGTAACCAGCGACTTCTCGAAGAGAATTTCGCCGTCGAGAGAATTCAGCGTTTGCTTTTGGTTGAGCGTTGAGCCGGCAGGCCAGATAGATTCGAACAGTATTTTCGCGCCGTCGGAAATGTCGAACGTGAATGCGCCCGCGCTTCTATCGTCCCAAATGAATGTCTGGTCGGCGGAGGCTGAGAGGTTTATTTTTGCGCCGTTTGAATAAAGGCGCGTGCTTGTGCTGGCTTTGCCGTCCGAAATGATTGCATTTTTCTTGTCGAGAACAAGGTTTGTCGTACCGCTTACGCCGCCGAGTGTGTTCAGCTGGATTGTGCCATCGTAGCCGTTTTCTACACTAACAGACACGATTGATGAAACAATTTTACCCGTCTCCAAATCTTTGTACCCCGAAAGCATGCCCTGCCCTTTTGCAATAAGGCTCGCCTTCGAACCCGACTTGAAGTTCAGCTCTACATTTCCCTGAGTCGCGATTGAATACTTTACGGTGCCGTACGCAATGACGCTGCCGCTTGCGATTTCCAGCTTGCTTTCGGCGGGCGAATCGAAGTTGATTGTAACGTTGTTGAGCCAAAGGGCGGCCGGCGCGGTCTCAAACTGCAAGTCCGTGGACGAACCCGACGCCGAACCCGATTCCCCGTAGACGATTTTTCCGACAACGCCGTCGTAGAACGTGACATCGCCGGTTTTCAATTGGGCGGCCGCGATGCTCGCTACGGCGAACGCGGCTAAAGTAATGTATGCTTTTTTCATGGTGTTTTTGTTTTCTGGGTTAGTGTTTTCTGGGTTAGAAATTTAAAATTATATTGCAATATTGAGACAGCGGTTTGAATTGTCAACAGATTTAATTGAGAAATATTTTAACGCCGTTTCTCAACGACGCAACCGCGCGGGATTTCAAAACCATGAATATTCCAGTTCCCTTGCCGCGCCGAAATGCGGAGTTTTACCCGCTCCGCCGCACGTCGCAGCGACTGCGCGGAGCGGGAACGCGCAAGACTGAAAGCGGGGCGGGCCGCCTTCCTCCGAGTGCGCAAGCGTGCCCCACGTTCGACCACCGTTTTTTGCAACACAAGAAGAGGCGCAAAAAAACGCGGATTTTTCAATCCGCGTCGCGTGAATTACCTTTTCGAGCATTCGGTTACAGGAATGTCGGGCGGCAGATAACAGTATCGCCTGCCGCGACAACAAGGTCTTCTCCGGCCGACCAATTTTTGTCGTTGAGCAGAACTTTGAACGAAACCGTGCCTTTGGGGACAATCTGTTCCCACAGCCATTCGTCTTCGCTGATGCTCTGCATTGGAACGCCTTTCTGCCAGTCAAGGCTGCCGCCGAGCCCGCGAATGTAAAGCTGGTTGCCCCAACCCGCGTCGAACTTTGCGATTACCCTTGTGAGTTTCGCTTTCGTTTCGCATTTTTTCGGGCAGGAAGCGGTCTTCCGCGTTTTTGCCGCGACTTTCTTGACCGCCGCCTTCTTGGCGGGCTCTCTGGTCTTTGCGGTTTTCGTTGCCGATTTTTTTGTTGTAGGCATTTTCATCTCCTTTCGATTTCGAATGCGGGGAATCCGAGCATTCATTCTGCGTAAAATTTTACCCTTAGAATTATTAATACAAGCATTTTTTACAAAAAAAAACGCTTTTTTCCTTTTAGTATCCCTTATCGAAAAAATTTTTATAAAGTGAAACAGGGGGCGAACAAAACCGCGAGCCCGCTTGTGTTCGCCGTCGGGCACAAACGGACTCGCAAAACAGCCGCAAAAAAAGGCGGACGGCGTCCGCCTTTTCCCAGAATGTCGAAATTTTATTTTTCGGCGACGTCCTTTTCGCCCGCGGAAATCTTTTCGATGATTACCGAGGTCGAAGTTATCGCGCCGAAAGAGCGTTCGATTCTCTCTTTAACAGAGTCGAGCTGCGCTTTGTCGGACTTTGCGGGGGGCGTGAATTTCACGAGTTCGAAAATGTATGCCGAGCCGCCCTGCATTTTGACCGACGACACCGCGCCGACTTTAAGCGACGGCAACGCCGATGAAATCACTCCGTAAGCCTTCAAGACAGCTTCGCCTTTCGGGTTTGCGAGCGAGAAGTCTTTTACCGATTCCACTTTTGCGCCGCCCGCGCGAGCCGCGCTTTCAAAAGACTTCTTTTCGGCAACCGCCTTTTGGAGAGTCTTCGCAAGCTTGTCCGCGTGTTCGGCGAACAGTTTCACCTTTTCCGCCGCGACGTAGTCCGCCAAAACCCTGTCCTTAACGTCGGCGTATTTCGGCAGGAAAGAGTCGAGCTTTTCGGAGAGGAACACGACGCGCACGCCGTCGTTCGATGGAATCGGGTCGGAATAGAATTTGGTTTCGTCGAGCTTCATTGCCGCCGCCGCAACCTCTACGGGGAAGCCGTCGGGAAGTTTTGCGTCGGTCGTGCGGAACGCCGCGTTCTTTTTGAGCGCGACATTGAATTCGTCGGCGATTTTTTTGAGTTCCGCCGAGCCTTTTTTAACTTCGGCGTCGTAGATTTTAAGCGCGAATTCCTCCGCCTTATGAGCCGCCGCGCGGAGCGCGTTGTCGATAACGTAGTCCGCCTTGACGCTTTCCCTTATTTCGGAGAGTTTGGGCAGGTGGGGCTTGCCGTCCTTTGTGGTTTCGTACTTCGCCCTGTTTGCGGCGTAGTATGCCGAAAGCTCGGCTTCGGTGGGCTTTATGTCCGCAGAAAAATCCTTCGACGGGAAGAACGCGGTTTCCACGACCACGCCTTCGCCGATTCTGTACGCTTCAATATTGTCCTTGAAATATTTTTCGAGAACTTCGGCGGAGGGGGCGATTTTAAGCTTCAATTCGTCGGAGGAGAGAACCGCCATGTTGAAGTCCCAAGTGCCGTGCACTTGGTTGTACTCGCGCTCGATTTCGAAAGCGGGCATGTAGCCGGGGCCGCCCAAAAGTTTGCCGACCTTGTTTACGAGCGCGTTTTGCGAGACGATTTCCGAAAGCGCGGCTTCGCTCATTCTGCCCGCGCCTATGCGCGAGTCCACAAAGCGTTTGAACGCGGCGGCATCGTACTTTCCGTCGGCTCCCGCAAACAGTGGCGACGACTGGATATACGCCTCCAAATCCGCCTGCGAAACGCGCGTCATGCCCAATTCGTTGGCGAGGTTTCTGAGGTACGCCTGACGGAGCACATACTGGGTGAACTGCGCTTCCGACTGCGGCTGTACGCCCTCGAAAATCATTTCGAAATACGCGCTGTTTTGGAGCTGCGCCAGCGTCGATTCGTTCGAGAGGTCGAAGCCGTAAAATACCTTGCCCTTTTGCCCGCCCGTGCGGTATCTGTCGCCGAAGAACGGCACCGAGCCGATTGTGAACACGAACGCAATGATGATTGCGACGAGCAAAACGCCGAACACCGATTTATGGTGTTTTTGAAGAACTGTTTGAATCCAAGTAATCATACCGATAGAAATTTAAAAGTCTTTATGTTAGGGAGCAAAACGCCCGTGTCAACATTCTAAGCGCGAACCGCTCACATTTTTTCGAATGTATCGACGCGCGCGGGCGGAATGTTTGCCAATACGAGCGAAGCCCCCAAGTGGCGCATTCGCGAAAACCCCAAGACTTCGGGCGGACGGAGCAGGCTGTACGTAAACTGCGAGAACCTCCCGCCCGACGGCAGGGAATTCTCGACCTCCGAAACTATGTTGCGCACAACTTCGCGCGGCAGGCTCACAAGCGGAAGCCCCGACACTATCGCCGAAATTTCCTCGCTCCCGACGAGTTTGCGGATATTTTCCGCGCTGCCGTTTAGAATGTTCGCGGAGGGAAATTTCTGTTTCAAGATTTCGCAAAGCTTTTCGTCGAACTCAATGCAGAAGAGTTTGGAGCGGTCGGCGTAGCCCGCCTCCACAAGATATTTTGTGATTGCGCCCGTGCCCGCGCCAAGCTCTACCACCGCAGAGCACTCCGACGGCGGCTTGCCGACCGTGGATACCATTCTTCGGGCAAGGTATTTCGAGCTTGGGCAAACCGTGCCCGTGCGCCGCGGCGAGGCGACGTACTTGCAAAACATTACCGCAGTATCTACAAGACCCATTTTATCTGGAACTCGGTTGGTAGATGTCGTGGAGTCTTACAAGCCCCAAAAAGTTTCGGGACTCGTCTACGACGGGCAGCACGGAAATCTTCGACTTCCGCGCCTCCATAAGCTCGACCGCCTTGCCGAGCGACGCGTCGGGCGAGACGCTCACGGGCGATTTCGTCATGATGTCGCCCACTTTCACGGAATCCAAATCCACCGCCGTCTGGAGCATTCTGCGGAGGTCGCCGTCGGTCACCAAGCCCGACATTTTGCCGTCCGCGCCGACCACGCACGCCGCGCCGAGGGGCTTGCGCGTCATTTCAATCACCGCGCTTCTGATTGAGTCCGACTCTTTCGAAACCGCGCAGTCCGCCGTTTTGTGCATGACGTCGCCCACTTTCAGAAGCAGGTTTCTGCCGAGCTGTCCCGCGGGGTGGAAGCGCGCGAAATCCTCCTTGGAGAATCCGCGTGCCTTCATCAGGGCGCACGCGAGGGCGTCGCCCATCGCCATCGCGAGGGTCGTCGAGTTTGTCGGAACGATGCCGAGGGGGTCAGCCTCTCCGTGCGACGACACGTCCAAAACTATGTCGCAGTCGCGCCCCATGGGGGAATCGACGTTGCCGACCATGGCGATTATCTTCGAGTTGAAGCTCTTTAAAATCGGGATAAGCCGCAGGCATTCGACGGTAGAGCCGCTGTTGGAAATGAGAATCGTGGGGTCGCCCGGTTCGTAAACGCCGAGGTCGCCGTGGACGGAGTCGCAGGCGTGCATGAAAACAGCGGGCGTGCCCGTGCTTGAAAGCGTCGCCGCGATTTTCGCGCCGACAAGCCCCGACTTGCCCACTCCGCACACAAGAAGCTTGCCCTTGTGCGCAAGAATCGTGTTTACCGCCCGCGCAAAATTGCCGTCGAGCTTGTCAATCGCGCCGAGTATCGACTTCGCCTCGCATTCGAGGGCGGCGCGCGCCAAAGATATTATTTCGGAGTCTTGCATTTTCAGATTCTTCCCTTTAAAAATTCCTCGGCCGCGACCAAGTCGGCGGGAGTGTCTATGCCGATTGATTCGTACTGCGTTTCGACAACTTCGAACTTGAAGCCCGCCGCAATGAAACGCAGCTGTTCGAGCATTTCGCACTTCTCCATTTTGCTTACGGGAAGCGACGCGTAGCGGGCAATTGCCTTTGCCGAGTAGCCGTATATGCCGATGTGCCGCCAATAGTCGCAGCGCGCGAGCCATTCGGCGGGGTTCGACTCTCCCCTGACGTAGGGCAGCGGAGCGCGGCTGAAATACACCGCCGAGCCGTCGTTGCCGCGAAGCACCTTGACGACGTTCGGGTTAATCAAAGTCTGCGCGTCCGAAATTTTCGACGCCGCCGTGACCAAATCGACATTGGTGTTCGCGTGGGCTTCTATAATGGAATCGACAAGCGCGGGAGAAATGAAAGGCTCGTCGCCCTGCACGTTCACGACGAAATCGGCGTTGATTTCCTCGAACGCCTCTACAATGCGCTCAGTACCGGAGGCGCACTTCGGGGAAGTCATGACGGACTTCGCGCCGATTTTGTCGGCAAATTCGACAATCTCGACACTGTCGGTTAAAATCACGACCTTTTCGGCGCGTTCGCATTTCATGCAGCTTTCGTAGACGCGCTCGATTACCGCCTTGCCGTCCAAGAGCGCAAGGGGCTTTCCGGGGAAACGCGAAGAACCCATGCGGGCGGGAATGGCGATTGCCGCCCCCAAAAGCATCGCGCTTTTAATGGGCAGATTTTCCCTGTTGTTGATGTCCTTCCAAAAGTCGGCGGATTCTTGAAGCTCCGGATTCGGCTCATAGAAATAGTTTCTGTAAACGGCAAACGCGCCGAGCAACAGAAACAGGATTCCGAGCACACGGAAAAACGCAATGTACTGCGAACGCGTGAAACCCAGAAAACGGAGCTTGGAAACCTCGTAGGATTCCCTGTACGAATCGCCCGACCGCGCCAAAAGAACGAGCGCCACAAAAAACGGCACTACGAACGACGCAATCTCGAAAATCGTTGAAAGAGCTTTAATCATGATATTGTCCTATTTTGTAATAAACATGGTAGCCTTTCGCCAAGCAAAGTCAAACAGCTTTCGCACGGCTTTTGAATAAAAGTCCGCAAAAAAATTTTCGGACGACGACGCGGAAGCGCATATAAATTTGGACGAGCTAAAACGGAAGCTTTTAAATAGAGATAAAAAGAGCGCATTCGCAGCTAACCGCAAACACAAACCAGCTCGCTAAACGCCCTACCCTTCTTTTATTCCAGCGCATTCTAAAAAACTTCGTGCGCCAGCACTCATTTGTTAGGCGCGTTAGAGTGCCGTTCAGGCTGTGGCTTTCACGCGCTTGCGGGGTGCGTGGCGTTCCGCAAACATAAGCCAGCTCGCCGACCCCTACAACCCAACTTTTCTCCCAGCGCATTCTAAAAATCTTCGCGCCGTGCGCTGTAATTTTAG
>DHMA01000034.1:0-266 GCA_002405555.1 Opitutia bacterium UBA4654 | reverse complement strand
CGCCCTTAGGGAAGTGCTTTCACATGCCGTGCGATGTAAGTAAGCTGTTCGGTGGTCAGTTCGGGGTATATCGGGAGGGCGAGTGTGTGCTCCGCCGCGTATTCCGCGTTCGGGAAGTCGCCTTTCTTGTAGCCGAGAGCCGCAAAGCACTCCTGCATGTGCAGGGGAACGGGGTAGTACACTTCGCAGCCGATGTCCATGGAGCGCAGGCGCGCAAGCAGGGCGTCGCGGTTCGGCACGGAAATTATGTACTGGTTGTAAATCGA
>DHMA01000224.1 GCA_002405555.1 Opitutia bacterium UBA4654 | reverse complement strand
ATCCGAGGACTGCGTTTCGACCGCCGCAATCTTCGACAAAAAGGCGGAGGTTTCCGCCGCGTTCAGGGGGCGGAATTTCGGCGCGGCGAAAAACGCGAAGCTCGACTGGTTTGTGTCGCCCAAAAATTCGGAGGAAATACTTTCGAAAGGCTCGGCGGAAATCGAGCTTCCCGCGGGGGATTTTTCGCAAAAATTTACATTCCCCGCGCCGACGAAAAACGGTTTGTACGTTTTGCGCTTTTCGGTTGACGGCGAAAAATCCGCCACGGTTCCGTTTGCGGTGTCGCCGCGCATGAGGGTCGCCGCGGGAGACCTGCCCGTAGACTTGGGCTACTGCGGCGTGTTCACAAACGGGGAGTCGGGCTGCCCGACCGCCGAGGAAATTGCGTATCTTGCCGATTCGGGCATTGTCTACCTGCGCATGTGGGACGGCGGCAACCCCTTCAACTGGCGCGTAATAGAGCCGAAAGAGGGCGTCTACGAATGGACCGTCGCCGACGAAACCGTGCGCCTTGCCGCAAAAAACAAATTGCAGGTTGTGCCCGTGCTCGGCGGCATGTTCTTTGTGTATCCGCCCGAAATGGGCTTGCGCGGGCACAGACAGGCGGACTGGCTCTACGCGAAGTCGGAGGTTGTGCGCACCTTGCAGGGCTTCGAAAATCAGGGGCGCAAGGCGATAAAGCCGCCGCTTGAAGACTGGAAGCGCATGGTTTCGGCAGTCGCCGAACGCTACAAGGGCAAAATAAAATACTACGAAGTCATGAACGAGCCGAACATCATTTGGCGCGACTTCGCAACATACTACCCGTATTTGGAGTCGGCGCACGACGTTTTGAAGGGCGTCGACGCCCGCAATCAGGTTGTGGGCTTTTCCACCACCGGCGACTACGGCGGCAACATCAACGGATTTTTCGCCACGATGCTTAAAATGGGCGCGGGGAAGTTCTGCGACGTCGCCTCGTTCCACTCGTATTCCGCGCTGTTCGAGGACACCCCGAAAAGCGGCACGGAGGTCATCTCGCAGTTCAAGAAAAATCTGGTCGAAAACGGCGTCAACGTTCCGCTGTGGCACACCGAACTCTATTATATAAACCCGATGTGCAAGGGCGGCGGCGACCACGCAAACGGCCCCGTCTTCCACGCGGGCTACCTTATCCGCCGCTATCTGGTTGACGCGTCGTCGGGCGTCCGCGCCTCGATTCTCCTGCCAGGGGCGACGCTCGGAGCGCGGAACGGCTCGAATTGCAAAACGTCGAATTTTGCGCGCGGCAGGCACATTCCCTACGCCTCGGTCGAAGCTCCCGAAATTTCGGCAAACGAGAGGTTTCTTGTTTCGGCGGTCTTCGCAAAAATGCTGTACAAAACAAAGTACGCAGGCTCGCGCGAGCTTCGCGACGGCATGCTTGCCTACAAATTCGCGGGCAAAAAATCGAAAAAGGCGGTTGCGGCTTTCTTCTGGCTCGGCTGCCACCTCGAAAACCTGAACCTCGACCGCTCGAATTTGAAGACAAAGCTCGTGGACCCGATGGACAGAAAGCCGCTCAACCTCGGAAAGCTTCCCGAAGGCGTGGGCGTGTTCGACGTTTTCGGAAACGCGCTCGCGCCCGACTCGAACGGCGACGTCGTCGTTCCAGTCTCGCCGATTCCCGTCTACGTCAAGGCGGACGACTCCGTTCTGCTCGACGTTTTTCTGAAAAACCTCGAATAGCCGCCGTCTGACGCGCCCGCCGATAAGTGTTGACTTGCGGCGGGCATGCGCGGAATAATTGCGGCAAAATTTTCGACATGGAGATTATATTCGTAGCGGGCAATCCCGAAAAATGGTCGTTGCAGGTTGCGGGCGTGCGCGTTGTCTCGCCCCGCCGATACATCACAGACCCCGAATTTGCGCGGCTGGGCGCGTTCAGGGTTTTCAACCTCTGCAACGCGTTCAAATATCAGGACATGGGCTACTATGTGTCGCTGCTTGCCCGCGCGCGCATGCACAATCCCGAACCGTCCGTGAAGACGATTATGGATTTCCGCTCGCAGGAAATGATAAAACACATGTCCGACGACGTTTCCGACGTCGCAAACCGCGCCCTTGCAAACTGCGGCGACGGCAAGTTCAAGCTCGACGTCTACTTCGGGTGCAGCGTGAACCCCGCGTACGCGCGGCTCGCCCGCAGGCTCTTCAACCTCTTCCGCGCGCCGATGTTCCGCGCCGATTTCAAGCGCGGCAAGAAAAAGTGGAAACTCTGCGGCGTCAAACCGATTTCCTCTCACGACATTCACGGCGACGAGCGCGACTTCGTTTCGTCGGTCGCCGAAGAATACATAACGCGCCGCCACAGGGCGTCGGAGTCGCCGTCGAAGAGCCGCTACTCAATAGGCATTCTGATTGACGAAAACGAGGAGCTTCACGCGTCGAACCCCCGCGCCCTCTCGAAGTTCGCGCACGCCGCCGGAAGCGTAGGCTTCTCCTGCGAGTTCATCACAAAGGACGACTTCGACAGGCTCAACGAGTTCGACGCAATCTTTATCCGCGCCACCACAAACGTCAACAACTACACCTACACTTTCGCCCGCGCCGCCGAGGCCGAGGGCATTGTGGTTGTGGACGACTGCAACTCGATTATCCGCTGCGCAAACAAGGTTTTTCAGGCGGAACAGGCGGCGATTCGGCGGATTCCGACGCCGAAAACGTTCATCGTCCACAAGGACAATTTCGAAAAAATCGAATCCGAAATTCCCTTCCCCATCGTCATAAAACAGCCCGACAGCCAGTTTTCGCAGGGCGTCTACAAAGTGGACGATTCGCGCGAATTGAAAAAGGTTCTCGAAAAGCTTTTGCGCCGCTCCGACCTGCTCATCGCGCAGGAATTTGTGCCGACAAAATTCGACTGGCGCGTCGGAATCTTCGACCGCAAGCCGATTTTTGCGTGCAAATATTTCATGGCAAAAAAGCACTGGCAGATTGTCAACAAAGACAAGAACAACGCCGAGGGCGGCTTCGAAACGCTCCACATAGACGACGTTCCCAAGCGCGTGCTTGACGTCGCCCTGAAAACCGCAAACCTTGTCGGCAACGGGCTTTACGGCGTGGACGTGAAGGAGACCGACGACGGCAGGGTGCTGCTGATTGAAATCAACGACAACCCGAACATCGACGCGGGCATCGAAGACAAAATCGCGGGAATGTCGCTCTACGAAACAATCATGCGCGGCTTCATGGACAGGGTGAACAAAACGAAAAACCTCGTCGAGGACTCGAAAGGGAACGAAAAAAATGAAAAGTGAGCTTGCAATCAGGCGGACGCCCTCGCTTGCCGACATTCCGCGCGTGCGCGAAATCATGAAGTCGAGCGGCTTTTTCGACAAGGTTTTCGACGAGTACGACTGCGCCGAAGAGGAGTTGCGAGGGGCAATCGACGGAAGCGGCGAAATTTTCATATTTGCGGAGCTTGACGGCAGGGTGGTCGGGTTTGCGTCGTACGAGCGCGAGGCGTGTTGCGAGTCGCTGTACTATCTCGACTGGATTGCGGTTGACAACACGGTTCGCGGGCACGGAATAGGGCGGCGGCTTGTCGAGGCGATTCTGGCGGACGTCGCGGAGCGCGGGGGGACAAAGCTGCTGTTGCAGACGTCGGGCAGGGAGCAGTATTTGCCGACAAGAAAATTTTACGAAAAACTGGGCTTTGAGAAAGAAGCGGAAATATCCGACTACTATTCCCCCGGAGAATCTTCCATCTTTTACGGTAGGCGCTTACACGGCGCGTTATAGCACCGTTGATACGGCGTTTCCCCGCACTTGCGGACTGCTCGCGTACGCTAAGTACGCCACGCACCCCGCAAGCGCGGGAAAGCCACCGTCTGAACGGCACTCTAACGCGCCTAAAAAGTGAGCGCACGGCGCGGAAGTTTTTTAGAATGCGCTGGGAGAAAAGTGGGGTAGGGGGTATGCAAAGAAACTGTGTTTTCGGATTTCCGCTTTTTCTTTTTCCGCGCGTAGCGCGTCTATTTTATATTTGTTTCTTGCAAACGCTCAGCATTTCCCAACACAAGTAATTGGCGAAGCCAATACGAACTGATACAGAAAAGGCGCGGGTATACCCGCGCCGCATAATCACAGAAAGGAGCGAAGCTCCGACGCCGTGCAGGCTGCAGCCTGCCTAACAGAGGAGGTCTTCGAAGTCGGAGAAGTCGGCGGAGAGGCCGTTGGGGAGGCCTTTGCAAATGACGCCTACTGCGTCGTGCGAGTGGAGACTTTCGAGGTGGATACAGGCTATTTCGAAGTCGGCAATGCGCTTGTCGGCGTCGAATTCCTGATAGAGCAGACGCGTTGCGTCTTCGATAAATTTGGCGTACGCGCCGTTGAGCTCGGCAAAAGCCTGCTCGTCTTCGCGGCGGACGATTGTTTGCGTTTCGGTTTTGAGGGCTTCGAGACAGAGCGCGTGCATGTCCTCAATCGAAACGCTTGCGCCGTCGGCGATTTCCGCGAGCACACGCGCCTTGCTACGCTGCGAGTGCGGCACGCAGTAGACGTTGCGGGTTCGGCGGGCGTGCTCGCTAAGCTCGGCGGAGCAGGGGCACGCGGATGAGTATACAAAGTCGAACTGCACGTTTTTTTTGAACGCGCCGCGCTCGTCGACGAAGCCCTCGTACGCGCATTTGTAGTACTGCCAAGCGCGGTGCCCGCTTCTGAGGCTTTTTTGCAAGATGGGGTATTCGAACGAAATTTTGATTCTCGCGCGGGAGGTTTCGAGCTGCTCCTTCATTTTTGCGAGGATTGTCCGCAGGGTGTCGGGCGTGAAGATTTCGTCAGTAAAGAGATAGAATACGCGCATTATCCGCGACATGTTCACGCCCTTGCAGTCGGCGGCGAGCGAGACGGTTGCGGTTATCGACGCCTGAAGCTCGCGCGCGGAGCCGTCCTGAGTTTTGAATTTCAGCGGGAGCTTGAAGTTGTGGATTCCGACCTGCGCAATGGGCACGTTTGCGCCGCGAATAGCGTCTTTGGGGGCGTTTTGCACGTCTGGCAGCGAGCTTCTGTAATTGCTGTCGGCGGAGAAATTTTCCTCGTAATTCGCTTTCGGTTGTGTGCGGTCTGTTTTGTCCTGATTCATCTCAATAAAACTTCAAGATAATCTACCGATTCGCAATTAAGGCAAGCTTATTTGTCCGCCTCCACTTTTTGAATGGCGGTCGCGGGGATATTCGTGGGAATGTTGCCCTCGCCCTCCTTGTAGATTTTTGTGATGTCGGAGAAAATCGCGACGACGTTCGCGACATTGTCGGCGTCGTCGAGCGCGGGCTTGCACGATATTTCGTAGACGTTGCCGCCGATGAACGCGCGTTTAGGCTCCGCCGATTTTTCGGATTTCGCCTTTTCGAAAAGCTCGGAGAATCCGTCGGCGACTTCCGCGAGGTCGGCGAGATTTTCGGGGACTTTGCCCGCGAGGGATTTTGCGGCGTCGTTGGAGGTTTCGACATTGCCGTCGGGGTCGAGGAGGATTACGGGGAAGTCGAGCGTTTGCAGGACAAGCCTTTTGCGCAACATGCTGTCTTTGAGCTTTCGGTACGAGTCCTTTCTGTCCTGCGCAATTTGTATGATTTTTGCGGCGTTGACTACGGCGTTTTTGTCGAAGTCGGAAAACTTTCTGCGGTTTTTCAGGCACTCCGCCGAGAGGAAGCCGACGGGCTCGCCGTCGGAGACCGCGCCGAAAAACACGGCGGACTTCACGCCCTGCGCTTTGAGATAAGGCAGGATTGCGTCAACCGACTCCTCCGTTTTCGGATCGGCGGAGTCGTACACAACGGCGTTTTGCAATTTCAGCATCGCGCGGAATTTCGACGATTCCCCGATTTCGCATTCGATGCCCGCGCCGCCCGCAACTCTTGCGCATTCCGCCAAGACGGACAGACCGTTCCCGCCGAATTTGTAGGCGGCTACCCTGTCGGCTTGCAGCCATTTCATGAGGTTTTCGAGCAGCCAGTTCGAGAAGTCGTCAAAGCCCTTGTTTTGGGCAATCATTTGGAGGGCGATTCTGAAAATCTTTTCGTGCTCGTGCAGAA
This sequence comes from Opitutia bacterium UBA4654, assembly GCA_002405555.1. GTDB lineage: Bacteria > Verrucomicrobiota > Verrucomicrobiia > Opitutales > Intestinicryptomonadaceae > Merdousia. The sequence goes on along the minus strand of DHMA01000224.1, from coordinate 4,000 downwards.
TGTCGGCGCGGGTCTGGTTGGAGTGGCGGTCGGTGATGTCTACGCCCGTGAGCAGAAAGACCTGCTCGCCGAACACGTTTTCGGGGAGCGGGCGCACCTCCGCCTCGTATCGGCGGCCGTTTTCGACCGACGACTCGAACTCGAACTTCGCGGTTTTCGCGGCGGTGTCGGAGATTTCGCGGAAGGCGCGTTTGTAGAGCTTTTCGTCTTTCGCGCCGAATTCGCGCAGGCGTTTCGCGCCGTCGAACGCGGGGTTTGTGTAGTGCAGATAGAGGAATTCGCCGTCGGCTTTCGCCGCCGCGAAGTTGAAGGGCAGGGCGTCGAGAACCGATTCCAGACGCCTGCGCTCTGCGACGGCTTTTGCGAGCCTGCGCATGCACGCAAAACATACAACGCCCGCCGCGAGGGCAAGGGCGGCGAGCGCGGCGAAAGCGGTTGCGGCGGAAACCGAGCCTGCGGTTTCGGCGGCGTTCGCGCATGCGGCGGCTGAAACGAGAGTCGCGCAAAGAGACGTCTTAGCAAATGGAGTAGCCATGATTTTGTAAAAAAAGTCGCCTTTTATTTGCCTCCATAAACGCGGGAAAGTCAAATGTTAAAAGCGCGCAAACGGCGCATTCCGCCGATTTTGCCCGCGCGGGGCGCGTCGGGCGGCGCATGCGTAGATTATATGAATCAAAAATTTAGAAAATTTACTTGACGCGGATTTTTCGCGAAGCAATATGGCAGTTTTAAAAATTTACAAATCATGCCGGAAACAGAAATATCCAGAGTCCTTACCGTACAGAACAAGATGGGAATACACGCCCGTCCCGCCGCCATGATTGTGCGCATTTCCAACAAGTATGCGAATTGCGAAGTTTGGGTTGAAAAAGACGGCGAACAGGTCAACGGCAAAAGTATCATGAGCCTGATGATGCTCGCCGCGGGCAAAGGCTCGGAAGTCAAGTTCATCGCAAGCGGCGACGATGCCGACTCTATGCTCGACGAAATCGAAGCCCTCTTCAACCGCAAGTTCGACGAAGAATAATTTTTCGCCGAACCCGATGTTTTTTCGACACCGCCCGCGTATTTCACGCGGGCTTTTTTGCGCCCCGACAAGTTGCCCGCAAAGACAAAAAAAAGCGCGGAGCGTCGCCCCGCGCGTTCGGAAATTTTGTCGCCTGCGCTTAGTTGTTTTTGAGCCATTCGGCGTCGAACCTCACGATTTCGAAAGCGTTTTTCTGGTCGTCGCCCTGTTCGATTACGAAGTCTCCGTCAAAGCCCTGACGGTCAAGCTCGGCGAGAATGCCCTTCATGTCGAGCGCGCCCGTTCCGTAGTTTACTCCCGCGCTGTTGATGTCGCCGAAAGTCTTTTGGTCTTTGAGGTGGAGGGCGAAAATCTTGCCGTCGGCGATTTTCAGCGCGGCAATCGGGTCTATGCCGGAGCGCGACCACGCGCCCGTTTCGGCGCAGAAGCCGATGTTCTTGTATTTGTCCACAATTTTGCGCACGGCTTCGGGGTTCCAGTACGGCGTGTTCGAACCGCGCTGGTGGCAGTGGATTGCCATTTTAGCCCCGTATTTTTGGCAGTATTTTTCCCAGAGGTCGAGCATGTCCTCGCGCGATTCGCCGACGAAAAGCCTTACCCCGAATTCCCTGCCGAACTCCATGAGCTTTGCGAGCTGTTCCTCGTTTTTCGGCGGAATGTAGTAAATTGTGGTGATTGCCATGCCGTTGTCGGCGAGCAGTTTTTTTACGAACTCGCGCTGTTCGGGAGTGGAGTCGGGATTGAAAAGCGCGTTCCCGAATCTTTTCGAGATTTTCTGAATCGGCGTGCTTTCGATTCGCGTTATGCCGAGCTTCGCCAGCCCGACGATTGATTCTTCAAGCGTGTAGCCGTGCGTGGTGTACATTTGAACCGAGATTTTGCGCGGAGCGCGTTGCTGCTGCGCACAAGCCGCCGCAAGCAACGCCGCCATCGCCCCCAAGAGCATATATTTTAGAGTTTTCATATGCCGAAACGATTATTTTTTCCGCAGTGGGCGGTCAACAAGAATCGCATTCCGAAAAGGGAAAAACCGTTTATTTACAATATTCCGCCGCCTGCGTGCAACGCCGTAGGGCAGAAGCGGGCGCGATCGGGGCGGTTTCTGTGCGCCGCGTGAGGGGGCGGGTTGTGCCGCGCGGAGACGTTTGCGCGGTGGTTTGCGTGTGGCGCGGGAGCGTTGCTGTTTTGCGCGGGCGTGCTTTTCTTGTTGCGCGAAAAGCAATGCAAGCGGTAAGCCTTCCGAAAGGAGCAGGGGGCGTGGATAGTTGCGCATTATGTGAAAGGCGGGGCGGCTATTGCGGCGCAATGTCTTCGTGCGCGTGTTCAATGCCGATTTCTGCGGGCGTAATTTCCCGCGTGCGGGCGCAAAAAAACCGCGCCCGATTGGGGCGCGGCTTTTGCAAAAAGAATTGCGTTATTCTTTTGTGGCTTCGTCCAAGAGGTCGCCGAGAGAGGTGAGGTCTTGGTCTTTGCGGATTTTTTCGAAAGCCGCAACTTCTTCCGCGAGCTTGTCGGCGTCGTACTGGGCGGCCTTGATGGACAGCCCGATGCGGCGTTCGTCGCGGTCGATTTTCACGACGCGAGCGGTAACTTCGTCGCCCACTTTGAGGTGGTCCTTAATCTTGTCGACGTGTTCTTCGCTGATTTGGCTGATGTGAACCAGACCGTCGATGTCGTTTTGGAGTTCGACAAACGCGCCGTAGTTTGTGATTTTGCTGACCTTGCCCTTAACCAAGTCGCCGATTTTGAAGAGCGAATCGATTTCTTCCCACGGGTCGACGGAGAGCTGCTTGATGCCGAGCGAAATGCGCTGGTTTTCGGGATCGACGAGGAGCACGATGGCGTCGACTTCGTCGCCCTTTTTGAGCATTTCCGAGGGGTGGTTGATTTTGCGCGTCCAGCTCATGTCGGAGACGTGAACCATGCCGTCGATGCCTTCTTCGAGTTCGACGAACGCGCCGTAGGTCGTCAGATTGCGAACCTTGCCGCGGACATGCGCGCCCACGGGGTAGTTGTGGACTGCCATTTCCCACGGATTTTCTTCGAGCTGGCGCAGACCGAGCGAAATCTTCTGCTCGTCCTTTGCGATGCTGAGGACAACCGCTTCGACTTCGTCGCCGACTTTAAGCACTTCGGAGGGTTTCGTGATGCGCTTTGTCCACGAGAATTCCGTGATGTGAACCAAGCCTTCCACGCCTTCTTCGAGTTCGATAAACGCGCCGTAGTTGACGAGGTTGACAACCTTGCCGCGGACGTGCGCGCCCACGGGGTACTTGCGTTCGATGTTTTCCCACGGGTTCGAAGTGGTCTGTTTGAGGCCGAGGGATACGCGTTCGCGTTCCTGGTCTACTTCGATAATCATGACCGAAACTTCTTCGCCGACTTTCACCATTTCCGAGGGGTGCGAGATTCTGCCCCAGCTCATGTCGGTGATGTGGAGGAGGCCGTCGAGACCGTCGAGGTCGATGAACGCTCCGTAGTCCGTAATGTTCTTTACGACGCCTCTGCGAATGTCGCCGGGCTTGACTTCGGAAAGGAGCTTGCGGCGTTTTTCGGCGCGCTGTTCTTCGATGAGTTCGCGGCGCGAAACGACGATGTTCTTGCGTTCGGCGTTGATTTTAACGACTTTGAAGTCGTAGGTCTGGCCGACGTACTGGTCCAAATTCTTCGGGGGCTGGACGTCGATTTGCGAAGCGGGCAGGAACGAGTCGACGCCGATGCTGACGATGAGACCGCCCTTGACTTTCGCCTTGACGCGACCGGGGAGGATTGCGCCTTCCTGACAGTTGGCGAGGATTTCCTCCCAGTTCTTCTTCTGCTGGGCTTTGTCGTAGGAGATTACGGGGTTGCCTTCGCGGTCTTCGAGTTTTTCCAACAAAACTTCGATTTCCTGACCGACCTGAACGTCGTTGATGTCGATAAATTCGCTTACCGGTACGACGCCTTCGCTTTTGCCGCCGATGTCGACTACGA
>DHMA01000183.1 GCA_002405555.1 Opitutia bacterium UBA4654 | reverse complement strand
ACGCCGTGTGCGGGGCGTTCTTCTGGTCGCGCAAAAACAGCGGGTGGAACGGCCGCCCGACTTTCACCAAAAACGCGAACAGCTTCGGGTTGCAAAGCATTACGCGGAACGCGATTTTCTTAATGGGGTTAAGCCCCATGTACTGCGCGGCGATTTCGCGGGCGCGCATGAAAATGTCGAGAATCGACACCCCCGACGGGCACGCGCTTTGGCACGAGCCGCAGAGCAGGCAGCGGTCGAGGCGTTCGCGCACCGCCTTGGGGTCTTCTATAAGCCCCGTCGCGAGGTTCGAAAGCAGCGCGAGCTTCCCGCGCGTTACGTCGGACTCCCTCTTCGTTTCCGCGAACACGGGGCAGACCGACTGGCATGTCCCGCAGCGCATGCACTTGACGAGCTTGTCGTCGAGCGACGACAATTCGTCCGCAAGTTGTTTCAGGTTGTCCATCTTATATAGCCGTCATTTTCGACGGGTTGAAAAGTCTCTTGGGGTCTATCGCGCGGCGCATAGCCCGCGAGAATTCGATTGTTGCCTGCGACGTCTCCTTTTCGAGCCACTTCGCTTTCGCCGTCCCGATTCCGTGTTCGCCCGAAAGCGTGCCTCCCATTTCGATTGTGCGGTTGAAGAGTTCGTCGATTGCGCGTTCCACCCTCGCGAATTCCTGCTTGTCGCGCCTGTCGCAGAGAATCGACGGGTGCAGGTTGCCGTCGCCCGCGTGTCCGAAAGTGCCGACAAGCAGGTCGTACTTCTTGGCGATGTCGTTGATTGTGGCAATCATTGCGGGGATTTTCGAGCGCGGAACGGTTGCGTCTTCCAAAACGATTGTCGGGCGTTTCCGCGCGAGCGCGGGAAGCGCCTTGCGGCGGGCCTCCCAAATTTCGTTTTTCTCGGCGGCGTCTCTCGCCACCGAAATGGACGTCGCGCCGTTTTTCTTCAACCTGTCCTCGACCGTGAGCGCGTCGTCTTCGACCTGCGCGGGGTGTCCGTCAACCTCGATTAGCAGAATCGCCTCGGCGTCGCGCGGAAGCCCGATTTTCACGTCGTCCTCGACAAGATTGATTGTCGCCTTGTCCATGAATTCGAGCGTGCAGGGCAGAATGTGCGCGGCGATGATGTCGGCGACCGCGTCGGCGGCTTTCTGGACGTCGTCGAAAACCGCCATCATTGCCTTCGAAGCTTTCGGCGGCGGCACGAGTTTGAGAATCGCGCGCGAAATCACGCCCAGCGTGCCCTCGGAGGCAACCATCAGCCCCGCGAGATTGAAGCCCGTGACGCACTTTACCGTGCGCGAACCCGTCTTGACAAGCCCGCCTTTGCTGTCGAAAAATTCAAGCCCCATGACGTCTTCTTTCGTGACCCCGTATTTCAGCCCGCGCAAACCGCCCGCGTTTTCGGCGATGTTCCCGCCGATTGTCGAGACCGCCTGCGAGCCGGGGTCGGGCGGATAAAAGAGGTTCTTCGCCGCGACCGCCGACGCGAACTGCGCCGTTATTACCCCAGGTTCGACGATTGCGTAGAGGTCGGCAGTGTTGATTTCGACAATGCGGTTGAGCTTTTGCGTGAGGATTACCACCGAGTCTGTTTTGTCGGGCACAGTGCCGCCCGAAAGGTTCGTGCCCGAACCGCGGACTGTCATGGGAAGCCCGTGCTTGTAGCAGAGGGCGATAACTTCGCCGAGTTGCTCGGTAGTTTCGGGGCTTACGACGAGCGCGGGCGTGGTCGGGTCGAGCACGGCGGAGTCGTAGGCGTAGGTTTGTCTGTCGGCGAGTTCGGTAAAGACGTTTTCCGAGCCGACTATTTTTTCAAAATCTTTTGTCGGTAGCATTTTGTAGATTATTCCTTTTCGACAATAGACGCGCCCCGCGCCCCGTCAACAATAATCGGCGGCGGCTCGATATTCCGAACGACGCTTCGATTACCGCGCGGCATCGGGGCTGCCCGCTATTTCTTTTCCGCAACAATAAAAAGCCGCGTGAACGGCAACATTATCTTGCCGTTTTTTCTCGTCGGATAATATTCCGCCAGCCCTCTTCCCACACAGTCGGCAAATTCAACGCGCCGAGATTCGGGCAACGCCGCAAAATACGGACGCAGACGCGAACCCGAATACCAGTCCAGAACTACGCCGACGCCGTCAAGCGAATGGACGTAGTCGGTCTTCCAAATGTCGAAATTTTCCGTAAGGGACGAAATTATGTCGTAATATTGCGCAATCGACAATGCTTTTAAATCATGAATATTGATAAATGCGTCGCGCCATCGCGGAGATGCCCTCATGCCCTCCAAAATCTTGCTTATGGGCATTTCCTCCGTCAGCGGAATTTGTACGGCAAGCGCGCCGCTCCGCGCCAACTTGTTGAAAAGCGACGGGAAAAGAATGTCGTGCTTCGGAACCCATTGCAGACACGCATTCGAAAATATTACATCATACTCTTCGGAAATTTCGGGACATTCGGGAGTGATTGCGCACTTGCGGAATTCGATGTCGGGACTTTGCCTGCGGGCGGACTCAATCATATCCTCCGAGGAGTCGATTCCCGTAATTTTCGCGGAGGGAAAGCGTTCTTTTAAAACGCGCGAACTGTTGCCGGAGCCGCACCCGATGTCCAAAATTTTCGA
>DHMA01000054.1 GCA_002405555.1 Opitutia bacterium UBA4654 | reverse complement strand
ACCGATGTCTCTTGGAACTTTCAGCCCCGCCTCTTCGAGCCATTCTTTTATGTACGATTCGAGGCAGAGTATGGCGTCGGGCTTGTATTTTTTCAGCCAGTGGAAAAATTTTTTCTTCCGTTCTTTGTCCTTTTCGATGTAGAGAAAGGGCGGTATTCTCGATTTTTCGTCCAAGTTTATCTGCCCGCGCAAAAAGCCGCCCGTGAACCTGCCGTCTATGAGAAGATCGATGTTTCCGGTAGTGGCAAGACCGGGGCGTTTGTATCCGTATTCGATGATTTTAAGTGTTGAATAGTATGAAATAAGAAATTGGTCGGTAATCACGAAGTCTATTTCGGGGCTTTTTGTCCGCAGCCCCGCCGAGATGAAATTGTATTTTTTAGCCAGCCGCGCGTACTGTTTTGGAAACATGTTTTTGTCGAGCAGTCCTGTCATTATCGCGCCCCTGATGTTTTTTGCCTTGAAAATGGAGTCGAGCTTTTGCGGCGACATCGTGCGGGCGTCCAGATAAAATTCCTCCACGCAGTAGCCGAGCCTGTTTGCCTCGCTCTTTATTCCCGACACGATTTCGGGGAAAGTCGGCTTGATTTCGAGCGCGTCGGACCTTGTGTACAGCAGGGCGACCGTCTCCTGCTGCCAGTTTGTCTTTTTCGATTTCATCGCGCTCATCGCCGCGCTGATGAAGCCGTTTTTTTTGTATCCCAGCTTTCTCGCCGCTTCTCTTACACGTTTTTTCGTATCGCTTCTGATTTTTTCGGAGCCGTTCAACGCCATCGAGACCGTAAATTTCGAAACGCCCGCATACTCGGCTACATCTTTCATTGTTGCGCGTTTTTGTGTGCTGTTCATGTTTATATTTCAGTCGTTTGCGAATATAACTGTTATATAAAAAACGCAATCGGGAAAATTGCAATAATTAATTTTTTGTTCAATATCTGAAAACACCAAGGGGTGATTGGAAATTAAAAACACAAAACAAATTCCAGATGACGAAAAAATATCTATATTCCGTTTTGCTAATGCTTGCCGCCGTTGCGGCGTCCGCCAAGCCGTTTATGTCGCTGCGCCACGGCAGTCCGACCGACAGGGAGATGATGGACATCATTTTGCAGTGCTCCGACAAGTCGGGCACTCCGTGGGACGAAATGTGGTTTTACATAAACCCGTTTCTGAAAACGGCGGACATCGTCGAAAAATGCAATATGATAAACGCCTACCGCGACGAATGCCAAAAGCGCGGAATAGATTTTTCGTTTCAGGTTATCGCGCTCGGACACCCGGCGGGCGGCGGCGCGGCGGGCAGCGCAATTAGCGGAATGCTCTCCGACGCCGAATACGGCGAGACCCTCGCTTCGACCGACGAAATCAAGTTCGAAAAGGGCGACTTGATTATAGACGAAAACGGCAACTGCCAGTACCGTCTTTGCCCGAATTCCGAGCGAGCGCGGCAGTTCAACCGCGAACGCACAAAATTGTTCGTCGGGCACTTGCGCCCGAAGTCGTATTGGGTTGACGACGACCTCCGTTTTTCGGGCGGCGATTCGGAGCTGTTTACATGCTTTTGCGAAACATGCCTGAAAAAGTTTTCAGAATTTGCGGGGCAAAAATACACGCGCGGGGAAATCGTCGGGCGCATTTCAAAGTCGGTCGGCACGTGGGAGCCGCTTAGGGAGAAGTGGGTCGAATTTTGCGGGAAGTCGCTCGGCGAATTTTGCCGCGAGGCGTACCGCAAGCCCGTAGACGAGCTTATGCCCGAATGCTTCCTCGGCTTCCAGAATATCCATTCGCGCTACAAACACAACGGGATGACGAGCGGGGGAATTTTGAAAGGGCTTGCGGGTTCGAAGCGCGTCGGAATCCGCCCCGGGGCGGGTTATTACGAAGAGGGGAATCCGCGGCTGCTTGTTTCAAAAATATTCGACGTTGCGCGCGAAGTCGAGGACTGCCGCAAAATGAAGTTCGTATCGCGCATGACGTACGAGGCGGAAAATTATCCGCGCATATCGATTCTCAAATCTCCCGAAGCGATGATGGCGGAATGCGCCCTCGCGCTTGCGGCTGGCTGCGACTCTCTTTCGCTCTACTGGTATTTCGGAAAGAATTTCGACTCGATTGAAAGCTACGAGCAGTTTGCGCAGACCTGCGCGGAGTGGAAGCCGTATCTGAAAAAAGTCGCCAAGGCGTCGAAGAATACGCGGCTTGGCGGAATCGCGAGGCCGCTCGGCGCGCATGCGGTTGCGTCGCCCAAACTTTCGCCTAACGACGTGTTTCCCGCCGACTGGTGGACGGAGGACTCCATGTACAACATGATGCTCACGGGCTTTCCCGTGTGTCCCGAAAACGCCAAGCCCGACGTCGTTTTTCTTACGGGCAGGGCGGTCGAAACTTTCGACGATTCGGAGCTTGAAGCTCTGTTGAAGAAAAACCTCATAATAAACCACGACGCCCTTGCGCCGCTCGCCAAGCGCGGAATAAATCTGGGCGTGAGGGCGTTGCCGAAAACCGGCGGAACGGAGTTTGTGGGTGGGCGAAGCTACTGGTTTTTCGGCGGCGTTCCGCTCGAAGTTGAGTCCGCCGACGCGGAAGTTCTTGCGGGTTTCCTGTCGGGCGGGAAGATGTACGCAAGTCTTTGCGTTGTGAAAACGCCGCAGGGGGCGTCCGCGCTCGTCGTCGGCGGATACGGATTCGCGAGGAACCCGACGCACTTCAAGCGCAAGGCTATGCTCGACGGCGTTGACAAAATCGCGCCGCTTTCGGTGCGGCTCGACACCGCGTGGCGCGCCGCGGTTTATCCGCGCGTAGACAAAAAAGGCAGGGTGTGCGCGGTGACGATTATGAACCTCTCGGAGGGCAAGTCGCTTCCGCTAAAACTGCGGATTCGCAACCCCAAATCGCAGACGCCGAAATGGGAAACTCCGCGCGGCACGTTCGAACCCGAATGCGGGTACGACGCCGATTCCCGCGAACTTAAAATAACCGTTCCCCCCCTCGGCGCA
>DHMA01000049.1:11162-11687 GCA_002405555.1 Opitutia bacterium UBA4654 | reverse complement strand
GGGGACGTACTGTTCGTTCCTGTTTTCCTTTTTCTGCAAAATCTGTCTTGCGCACCATGCGTCGCATTCGACGTTGATGTTTTCGAACTTCACGTTCCTCACAGCAGACCCCGATTTATTCGAAATGTGCATTGCCTGCCCAGACGTGCGGATAATATCGACGTTTTTGAACACGATGTCCTCGAACGATTTTCCCTCTATTTCCTTCGCCCATGCCCAGATTGCGAGGGTCAAGCCCCAGTCGTTCCACATTGCGCAGTTTTCCACGCGGATATTTTTCGCGAGCACGTCGGCGCGGATAATGAAGCTGTCGTCGAACGCGCGGATAAACGAGTCTTTAAACGAGACGTTTTCCGAGTTCCAGACGTCGATGCCGTCGGAGTTGTACCTCCAAAGCCCTATCATTTTAATGTTCGAAATATCGACGTTCGAGCTGTTCCTTACGTTGACGCACCACGAGTTCGGGTCGCGCAGAATGATGCCCTCGACCGACACGTTTTTGCAGTTTCTGAAATGCAGGCAGCG
>DHMA01000049.1:0-11111 GCA_002405555.1 Opitutia bacterium UBA4654 | reverse complement strand
AGGCAGCCGAACCCGCCGCGCGCCCACTTGTCGGCGCGTTCGATTTTCGAGCCGTCGAGAATGCCGCGTCCGGTTATCTTGATGTTTTCGGCGTCGTCGGCGACGAAGCTGCCGTAGACGACCGCGCCCGCTTCGATGTGCACTCTGTCGTTGCTTTTGAGAAGCAGCGTGCCGATGTCGTGCCTGCCCGCTTTGAAGTAGTAGTAGTTGGGGTCGCGGTTTCGCGGAATTTCGTTGCGGTAGGTTGAGCAGTAGCTGCACTGCGGGGCGCAAAGCTCCGTCTTTTTCAGCGCGGAGTAGTCCTGCATGGGGCTGGGGAAGAGGTGGATTGCGTTGTGGTAGCCGTTGATTTCCACGACCGCGGGCTTAATCTTGTCCATCTTGAACGTGATTTTGTTCTTGCTGAACTTCGGCTTGATGCCAAGCGACAGCGGGCGCACGACCACGCTTCGGCAGTCGATGTTTTTTGTCGTGATTTCGACGGTCGCGCCGTCCTTGTCCATGTCCCAGTATGCGAAGCCCGCCTTTTCGGTCTGTTCAATCGGGCGTTGGTATCCCGGCCAGACTTGGTTTATGGGATATTTCGAGACGTTGCATTCGTAGACGTCGACGTTTTTGCCGTCGATTTTGAGTGAGCAGTTTTCGAATTTGTTTTCCTCCTGCGGCGCGGGATAGAGTTTTACGCCCGCGACGGCGGTCAGCTGTATTGCCGTGAAAAGCACGGCGGCATATAGTAGTTTAGACATGTTTTTTGTGTGTTATGTTATGTATATTGTCGAGGCGCAAAACGCCCTTTTCTTAAAGCTACTTTCTTTTAAAATTTTAGAATATTGTCAATATTTTTGGATTTTCGGGCGGAATATGTTTTTCGCCGCGCGTTTGGCGGCGGGTAGGGTTGCGGTATAATTTTTCCGCAACGGGTATATTTTTTCCTGTTGTGGGAGGGCGGGGATTTTGTTATTATCGGGGTTATGATGAAGAAAATATTTTTATCGGCGTTTGCGGCCGCCGCCGCCGTTTCGGCGTTTGCCGCATACGAGAAAGTGGAGGAAATCGAACCGTCTCTGCCCCTGCCCAACAAGCAGTGGGAGGAAATCGGCAGAATAAAGCACAAGTCGGCGGCGGAGATAGCCGACTCGCGCCTGTCCGTCGGCTTCGAGTGTCTCGACCGCGACATGTTCGAGCCCGAAAAAGTCTACGACAAGCTTGCGGCAATCGGCATAAAGTGGGCGCGCTGCCAGACAGGTTGGAGCAAGACCGAAAAGCAAAAGGGCGTCTACGATTTCGCGTGGCTCGACTCCGTTGTGGACAACCTCATAAAGCGCGGCGTCAAGCCGTGGTTCAATGTCGGCTTCGGCAATCCGATTTACATGGGCGAAATGAAAAACCCCACGGGCGTCGGCTACGTTCCGCTCTATTTCGGCGACGAATGCCTGCAAGCGTGGAAAAACTACATCGACGCGCTTTCAAAACACTTCAAGGGGCGCGTGCAGTATTTCGAAATCTGGAACGAATCCAACATAGACGACTTTTGGCAGCCCAGAAAAGCCGACCCCAAAGACTACATAGAGCTTGTTAAAATCACGGGCGGAATAATCAAAAAAAACATTCCTGACGCGAAAATCGGAGCGGTAAACGCGGGGCCGTTCCGCCGCTACACTCGCGAATTTTTCAGGCTCGGCGGCGGCGAATACGTCGATTTCTACTCAATCCACCCCTACTGCGTCATTCCCGAAGAGCGGCACGACATCGATACGCGGGCAATCCGCCGCGTCCTCGCCGAGTTTGCACCGAACCGCGGCGTTTCGCTGTGGCAGGGCGAGTCGGGATTCGGGTCGTCGTACCCCGAAGGGCACTACATGCGCCCCGCGACCGCGGGCGGCGAGTACATGCAGGCTAAGTGGACGCTCCGCCGCTTCACGCTCGACCTCTCGTCGGGCTACGGTTTAAGCTCCATTTACCAGTGCGTGGATTTGAAGGAGGGCTACCAGATGGGGCGCGGCGGCAAGCCGCTTTTCGCCAAGTACGGGCTGTTTGAAAACATAACGTACCGCCCGAAAAAGAGCGTCGAAATCCTCAAAAACTACACTCCGATTTTCGACGCCGACACCAAGCCGTTCGCGCTTTCGGCGGTGCTCACAACCCGCCGCGCCGTGCCGGAGGGAGTCGGAGTCTCGCGCCTTGTGGATTCCGCCAAGCGCGTCGAAACCTTTGTCCGCAAGGGCTGGCCGCTCTACGCTTTCTGGCTTTCCGAGGACATGCAGGTGCAGATGAAGCCCATAAAAAACACGTCGTTCAACTACATCGGCGAGATGGAAATGGAGAACCCCGTTCTGCTCGACGTAATGTCGGGGCGCGTCTTCCGGTACAAAAAGAAGGACGGAAAAATCTACGGGAATCCGCTTTCGGGATATTCGCTTTTCGGCGTTCCGCTTGCCGACTATCCGCTTGTGATTACCGATTTCGCCGCGGTGAAGGACATTGTCGAGACCAAGTAGCCTCCCGTTCCCTCCCGTTTCGAAAATCCGCCGCCGAAAACGCGGCGGATTTTTTATATCCATGCGGAAAAATTATAACGGTTGACATTCTGCCCTCCGCCGCGCTAATCTGCGGGCATGTCCGAAAAAAAGAACGTAGTTTGGAAAATCGCCAACGAAAACAGGCTTCAAATATTCCCCAAGGGCAGCCGCCAGACCTACCTGACGCGCCCGACGAAAATCCTCCCGCGCGAGGCCTTGGATTCGGCGGGGGTGTCGGTGCCGCCGCGCCGCTACGCCGACGTGCTTTCGAAGTTCGGAATCGCCGCCGCCGCCCGCGCTTCGTACAGCAAGTACTACTACATTTCGCGCGGCGCGAAGACCGCTTTCAACACGGTCTGCTTTTTCCTTTCGGCGTCCGATTACAGGGCGAAATTCGGCGGCGGCGGCTTTCGCGTGTCGGCGGGCGACGTTCTCTTCATTCCCGCAAAGACGCCGTGCGACACCTCCGCGTCCCGCGCCGAAACGCTCTGGTTCGAAACGCCAGACACCCCGTATTGGCGCGGGGTTTTCGGCGGCTCGCCCGCGCGCAAAAAGGCGGCGAATTTGAAGCGCATTCAGCTGCTTGCCGAGATGTATTCGGAGGAGCTGTACGGGGCGCGTCCGAACGTCTCGCGGCTGGTTTCGCTCGGCGGGCTGATTGCGGGGCTTTTGCGCTCTGAGTTTGCTTCGGCTGAAAGCGGCGACGACGCGATAGCGCGGCTTGTCGAAAAAATAAACTCCGACATTTCGGCGGACTGGACTCTTGAAAAGGCGTGCGCGTTTGCCCGCGCAGGCAAGTTCAAACTCAACGGCGCGTTTGCGGAGCGGTTCGGCTGCACGTTTTCAAAGTACCTGCTTTCGCTTCGAATGGAGCGGGCGGCGGCGTTGCTCGAAAGCCGCGCGACGCTCGGCGAAATCGCCCGCGAAGTCGGATTTTCCGACGGGCACGCGCTTTCCTACGCGTTCAAAAAATACTACGGATTTCCGCCGAGCGAGTGCGTTTAGCGCAATCCGCTACGCGCCTAAAAAAACTTAATTACGGCGCGGCGTTTAGGCTGTTGCGCATCGGGCAATTCAAAGCGGTGTAAACGCAAAGGCGGCGACATGTTGCGCCGTTGCAAGAAGTGCGGAAGAACCGCATGGGGGTAATGTCTTGACAATAGCGGAATAAAAAAATATCAAAATTTTTGATATATATTCCATATCGCAAACACACATCTATATATGATAAAAACGGCATCTAAATTTTTCGCAGCCGCCGCGTGCGCCTGCGCTCTTCAAACGCTCACCGCCGCTACGGCTTCCGACGCGGCGTCTTCCATGAAATCCCCAGGCGAGACGGCGACGCGCTCGTCCGCGAAAGTCTCTGCGGAACTGCCCGACCACCCGCTTGCGCCCGCCGAGTTCCGCCGTCCCGACAGCTATCAGCCGCAGCTTTACAAGCTCAATTTGCGTCAGATTTCCGAGAAGTACGGGGCGGCGACAATCGAGCGCGGCCGCGCGGAATACGCCAGAGTTGCCGCCGTCAACGGGCGCGGAAAATGGAAGGCGGACGGGAAGTCGATAGACGCGCACAAGTGCCCCGAATGGTTTGTTGACGCAAAGCTCGGCATTTTCATCGACTGGGGCTTGTGGTCTATTGCCTCGTGGGCGCCCAAGCGCGAAAACGGCGCGATGTACCCCGACTGGTACGAACTGCGCATGTATTCCGACTTCACTCCCGATTCCCACTTTTACGGATACCGCAGCTACCACGTCAAAAACTGGGGCGCGGACTTCGAGCGCGACCATTTCATTCCGCTATTCAAGGCTGAAAAATTCGACGCGAAGGAGCTGATGGAAATCTTCGCAAAAGCGGGCGCAAAGTACATTGTGCCGTTCAACAAGCACCATTCGGGCTTCTGCCTTTGGGACTGCTCGTACACGCTGCGCGACACCGTAGACATGGGGCCGCGCCGCGACATTGTGCGCGAAATCGCGGACGCCTGCGCCGCGCAAAAGCTAAAATTCGGCTTCTACATGAGCCTCACCGAATGGGACTACCCCGTCATAGCCAAAGACGGCAAAATGCGCAACTTTTCTTGGGGCAAGACCCTCGACTATTCGCCCGATATGGAGTACAAGGCTTCGGGGAAAATCGCGGTTGAAGACTATGTGCGGGAATACCTCGTGCCGCAGTCGGTCGAATTCATCGACAAGTACTCGCCCGACATTCTGTGGTTCGACGGCGAATGGCGCGTGCCCGCAACCGAACTCGGCGGCTACGACATCGCCGCGTATTTCTACAACGTAAACGAGGGCAAAAAGCAGGTTGCCGTCAACGACAGATACGGCGAGGGCACTCCGAGTGAGGTCGCGCACAAGGGCGGAAAAAGGCTCAAAAAACTTCTCCGCGCAATTCGCGGCGACTTCTATACCGACGAATTCGGCGACACCGCCGACAGCATCGACCCCGCAAAATACCACCCGTGGGAGGCGTGCAGGGGCATAAGCCAGTCGTACGGCAACAACTGGCAGGACAACGAATCGAACGTTCTGACTTCCTCCGAATTTATTTCGATGTTCGCAGACACCGTGGCGCGGGGCGGCAACCTGCTGCTGCTCGTAAACCTCGACGGGCAGGGCGCGATTCCCGAAATCCAGAAAAAGCGTCTGCTCGACATCGGCAAATGGCTGTCGAAATACGGTCGGGCGATTTATGCGACGCGAATCATCGAGCCGTTCGCGACCGAGGAAATTGCCTACACTCGCTCGAAAGACGGCAAGGCGGCATACGCAATCGTCAAAAAGCCGAAGCCCGAAATGAAGCTCGCGGTAGCACCGAAAAAAGGTTCGGAAATCGTCGAAATCGCCACGGGCGAAAAAATCGGCTGGACGGAATCGGACGGCGGCGCGGCAATAAAACTGCCCGAAAATTTGGCGAAATCGGAGCTGCCTTTTGCGCTTGAAATTGCGCTAAAATAGAGGGGGCAATCCGCGGTTCGCCGTCGGAAGTGCCTTGACGCTATCCGCGGAGTGTGCACATGCGCGGACTCGCGTTCGCCTCAATTTCCCCGATTAAATTACGCGCCCGCATGCGCCGGCGGCGCGCGCAAAACGGAGGCTAATTTGTCCGTAGCGTTTGTTTTCGCCCGTATTCGGGGCGCAAAAAAACCGCAGCCGTTAAGCTGCGGTTTTTTGCGGAATGCCCGTTTATTTTTCGGGCATGTCGAGCGCGATGTGCAGGTCTTTTAGCTGCTTTTCCGTCACCTGCGAGGGCGACTGCGCCATCAGGTCCTGACCCTTTTGCGTCTTGGGGAACGCGATGATGTCGCGGATACTCGGACGGTTTGTGAGGATTGTCACAAGTCTGTCGAAGCCCAGCGCGATGCCGCCGTGCGGGGGCGCGCCGAATTTGAACGCTTTGAGCATGTAGCCGAAGCGCGATTCCACGATGTCGGCGGGGATTTTCAGAACGTCCTTGAACACTTTTTCCTGAACGTCGGGCTGGTGGATTCTTATAGAGCCGCCGCCGAGTTCCGTGCCGTTGAGCACGATGTCGTAGTGCTGGCCGCGCACGCGGAGCGGGTCGGTATCGAGGTACTTGACGTCTTCGGGCACGGGCGACGTGAACGGGTGGTGCGCCGAAACGTATCTGCCCTGTTCTTCGTCCCAAAGCATGAGCGGGAATTCGATAACCCAGAGGAAGTTGAACTGCTTGGGGTCGATTTTGATTTTCCCGCGCGCTTGCAGAAGCTTGCCGCAGTCGAGGCGGACGCGCCCGAGAATGGAGCACGCCTGTTCCCACTTCGACGCCGCGAAGAACACGATGTCGCCGTCCTGAATGTCGAGCTTTTCTTTGAGCGCCTTCTGTTCGTCTTCCGAGAGGAATTTGAGAATGGGGCTTTTCCACGCGCCGTTTTCCGCCTTGATGAACGCAAGGCCCTTTGCGCCGAGCGTCTTTGCCACGTCTTCGAGCCCTTTCAATTCGCCCTGCGTGATGTCGGAAAGACCCTTTGCGTTAATCGCCTTGATTACGCCGCCGTCCTTGACGACGTTTGCGAACACCTTGAACTGGCTGTCCTTGAAGACGTCGGTGAGGTCTTGGAGTTCGATTCCAAAGCGGGTATCGGGCTTGTCCACGCCGTAGCGGTTCATGGCGTCGCTGTACTGCATGCGGGGGAAGGGCGTGGGAATGTCCATTCCGAGGGTGTCCTTCCAGATTTTTTTGAGCATGTTTTCGATGAGCGCGTACATGTCTTCGCGGTCTACGAAGCTAAGCTCGATATCGACCTGCGTAAATTCGGGCTGGCGGTCTGCGCGGAGGTCTTCGTCGCGGAAGCATTTAGCCATTTGGTAGTAGCGTTCGATGCCCGATACCATCAGCATCTGCTTGTACTGCTGGGGCGACTGGTTGAGCGCGTAGAACATGCCGGGGTTTGTACGGCTGGGCACGAGGAATTCGCGCGCGCCTTCGGGCGTGCTCTTGAAAAGAATCGGGGTTTCGACTTCGATGAAATCCTGCGAGTTGAGGTAGTCGCGGATAGCCTGCGCCGCCTTGTGGCGCATGCGCAGAAGGTTGAGGTTGCGCGGTCTGCGGAGGTCGAGATAGCGGTATTGGAGGCGGAGGTCTTCGTTGACCCTGTCGGCGTGTTCGTCGTCGAGGGGGAAGGGGAGCACGTCGCAGATGTTGTGTATGACCATGTCGGACGCAACGACTTCGATTTCGCCCGTTTTCAGGTTCGGGTTTTTAGTGCCGTCCTCCCTGAGTTCGACTTTGCCGAAAATCTGTATTACGCTTTCGTCTTTGAGTTTCTGCGCCTTTTCGTAGACGTTCGCCGCTTCGGGGTGGAAGACGACTTGCGTTATGCCGTCGCGGTCGCGAAGGTCGATGAATAGAATGCCGCCGTGGTCGCGGACCGATTGCACCCAGCCGATGAGGGAAACTTCTTTGCCCTTGTCGGCGGCGGTGAGTTCGTTGCAAGTATTGGTACGTTTCATTGTAATATTAAAAAATCAATCTTTCAAGGGTCGTATATTTATAAATTTAGTCAAGATTATTTGGCGGCTCTTGGGGACTTTGCGGGGCGTCGGGCGGGTTTTTTTCTTCGCGTTTCAGTTTGAAGAACGTGCGGAGCATGAGCATGCAGTCGTCGGCGAGCACGCCCGACTCCACTTTCAGCCTGTGGTTGAGCGTGGGAACTTCGTGGATTTTCAGCGCGCCGCCCAAAAAGCCCATCTTCGGGTCGCCGACGGCGTAGACCACGCGCGAGAACCTCGCCATGACGCACGCGCCCGAGCACATCGGGCACGGCTCTTTTGTCACATAGAGCGTGGCGCCGTTGAGCCTGCGGTCGCCGATTTTCGCCGCCGCCTGATTTATCGCAAGAATTTCGGCGTGCGCCGTAGGGTCCTGCGACTGCTCCACCGAATTGTGCGCCTGCGCCACGACCTCTCCGCAATACTCGACAACCGCCCCCACGGGCACTTCGCCGAGCCTCCACGCCTTCAACGCCTGATTGTACGCAAGCTTCATGAAAAATTCGTCGTCGCGGTTCAGGTACGACGGAAACATCGGCTGGAAGGGGCAGGGGGGGGCGGATTTTTCTGGATACTCTCTGTTTTCGGAAGTCATCGGTCTGATTTTATTGTTGACTATCACGCAAAGAGAAACAGAAATATACGTTTTTTACAGAAAAAAATAAATTAAATAATGTCAGACTGCGTAGAAGTAGAAGGTAAAGTAGTTGCGGTTCTCCCCGGAACGATGTTCAGGGTGGAAATCGCAAACGGCCATCAGGTGCTCGCCCACATATCGGGCAAGCTCCGCAAAAATTTCATCAAACTGACTGTCGGCGACAGGGTCAAAATGGAGATGACTCCGCAGGACTTGGAAAAGGCCCGCATCGTTTACAGGCTCAAAAACGCCGACGCTCCGCGTTCAGTTCCGCGCCGCAGCTTCGGCCCGCGCCGCTAAAACGGCGTTCCGCTTTTTATGAAAGCGGGGGCATTTGCGGTTTTGACGCTCGCGTTCGCCGCGTTGGCGGCGGCGTCGCTTTGTTCGGGTTCGGGAGGGCTTTCGTTCGCCGATGTCCTCTCCGCGCTGTTTTTGCAGTCCGCCGACGACACCGCAAATCTCGTAGTGTGGCAAATAAGGCTTCCGCGGCTCGCCGCGGCGGTGCTTTCGGGCGCGAGCCTCGCCCTCGCGGGGGCGGGCATGCAGAGCCTTTTCAGAAATCCGCTCGCCGATCCGTCGATTACGGGCGTGTCGTCGGGCGCGGCGTTGGGGGCGGTCTTGGCGGTTTCGTTTTTCCCGTCGGCGTTCGGCGTCGAAATCGGCGCGTTGCTTGCGGGGCTTGCGGCGGCCGCCGCGGTCTGCGCCGTCGGGCATTCAGGCTCGAAAATGTCGGCGGTTTCGACCCTCTTGGCGGGCATTGCGGTAAACGCGTTTTGCGGCGCGCTCGTGGGATTTTTCATGTACTCCGTCCGCGACGCGGGCATGAGGGGCTTCGTGTTCTGGTCGCTCGGCTCGCTCGAACGCTGCGGCTGGGAGGAGCTTGGGGGGTCTTTCGCCCTCTGCGTTCCAGCGTGGATTGCAATGCTGCGCGCGGCGCGTCCGCTCAACGTAATGCTGCTCGGCGAGGAAAACGCGTTCGACTGCGGCGTGGACGTCTCCCGAACGCGCTTTGCGGTGGTCGCCGCCGCCGCGGTAATGACAGCCGCGAGCGTTTCCATTTGCGGAATAATCGGCTTTGTGGGTCTTGTCGTTCCGCATATTCTGCGAATGGCGGTCGGCACCGACAACCGCTTCCTCATGCCGCTTTCGGCGTTGGGGGGCGCAACGCTGCTCGCGCTCGCCGACGTCGTTTCCCGCGCGTTTTCGCAGACCGACCCCGTTCCAATCGGCGTAATCACCGCCCTCATGGGCGCGCCGTTTTTCGCCGCGCTTTTGAGGTCGAAAGGAGTTTCGAATGCTCGCTATTGAAAACGTGTCTTTTGCGTACGGACGCGGGCGCAGGGTGCTCGACGGCGTGTCGCTGCGCGTGGGCGCGGGCGAATTTGCGGCGGTGCTCGGCGCGAACGGCGCGGGGAAAAGCTCGCTGCTGAAAATCGCAAGCGGATACATTCGCCCCGACGTCGGGCGCGTAATGCTCGGCGGCGCGGACATCGCGGGGCTTTCGGCGCGGGAGCTTGCGCAAATGCGGGCGGTGCTCGAACAGGAGTGCCCGCTGACTTTCGAATACACGGTAGGAGATGTCGTGGCTCTCGGCGGATACTCGCGCGGCGGGGTTTCGGGGCTTTCGGCGGACGTGTCGGAATCGCTCGAATCGGTGGGGCTTGCGGGCTTCGAAAAACGGAAATATTCGGAGCTTTCGGGCGGCGAAAAACGGCGCGTGCAGCTAGCCCGCGCACTCTGCCAGCTGGGCGAAAATCCCAAACTGTTGCTGCTCGACGAGCCTTCGGCGGGGCTTGACCCCGCGCACGCGCACGCGGCGATGTCGGCGGCAAGGAAAGTCGCGGAGCTCGGGGCGGCGGTCGTTGCGGTTCTCCACGACCCGAACCTTGCGGCGGCGTATGCCGACAAAATCGCGCTTCTTAAAGACGGGAAAATTTCGGCGTTCGGCTCGGCGGAGTCCGCCATGCGGGCGGAGCTTTTGGGCGGCGTCTACGGCGCGGACTGCGAAATAGTTTCCGACGGCATTCGGAACGTCGCGTATTTTCCGCCGAAAAAATGATTGCCGATTCCGCGCGATTGTCCGATATAAAGGGCATGTTCAGGGAAAAAGACATTCGCGATTTGACGCTCAACCCGTTCACGCAAATAGGCAGACAGTGGATGCTTGTCAGCGCGGGCAACAAAAACGGCTTCAATACCATGACCGCAAGCTGGGGCGGACTCGGCTTCATGTGGAACAAGCCGGCGGCGTTCGTGTTCGTGCGGCCGTCGCGCTACACCTACGAATTTATCGAGAGGAACGACATGCTCACGCTCTCGTTCTTCGACGAAAAATACCGCGACGCGCTGAAAATCTGCGGCTCGAAATCGGGCAGAGACTGCGACAAAATAGCGGAGGCGAAATTGACGCCGCATTTTACGGAGCTTGGAAACCCGACTTTCGAAGAGGCGTGCGAAGTGTTCGAGTGCCGCAAAATGTACGCGCAAATGCTGACGGAGGATTCGTTTATAGACAAGTCGGCGGTGAAAACATGGTATCCCGACCACTCCTATCACAAGATGTTTATCCTCGAAGTTCTCCACTCTTACGGGGCGTGAAAATGCCCCTCTAAGAGCGTTTCGCGAATGTCTCAGACTGCTCGCGTACGTCAGTACGCCACGCACCCCGCAACACTCGCAAAGCCACTCTTATAGAGGCATTTTGACGCCCCTAAAATTAGAGTGCTGGCGCACGGAGATTTTTATAGAATGCTTGGGGATAAAAGTTGAGTTGATGAGTTAGCGGAGAATCTGTGTTTGCGGATTTCCGTTTTTCTTTTTTTTTCGCGCGTAGCGCGTCTATTTAAATTCGTTTCTTACGAAGCTAAAAAGTTTCCCAACGCCAGTAATTGCCGTAGGCAATACGAACTAATACAGAAAAGGCGCGGTTATAGCCG
>DHMA01000210.1:11754-16945 GCA_002405555.1 Opitutia bacterium UBA4654 | reverse complement strand
TACGAGGGCGCGCGCGGTTTTGCTTTCGGCCAATTTCGGCTCGGGAACGCGCTCGACAATGGCGTTTAAAATGTCGTCTATGCCTATGCCCGATTTTCCGCTCGCCAAAATTGCGTCTTCTGCGGGAATCGCCAAAATGTCCTCGACCTGTTTTTTGCAGAGGTCGGGCTGCGCGCTTGGCAAATCGACCTTGTTGATTACGGGGATAATTTCGAGGTTCTGCGCAACCGCCAAGTGGGCGTTCGCAACCGTCTGCGCCTCCACTCCCTGCGCGGCGTCGATAAGCAGAATCGCGCCTTCGCACGCGGCGAGCGAGCGCGAAACTTCGTAGGAGAAGTCTACGTGTCCGGGGGTGTCGATGAGGTTTAAAAGGTATTTTTTGCCGTCGCGGACATACTCCATGGTAACGGGGTGGCATTTGATTGTGATGCCGCGTTCGCGCTCCAAGTCCATGGAGTCGAGCATTTGGTCCTGCATTTCGCGTTTCTGGATAGTGCCCGTCCTTTCGAGCAGACGGTCGGAGAGCGTTGTCTTGCCGTGGTCTACGTGTGCGATAATGCAAAAGTTTCTGATGTTTTCCAAATTTTCCATCTGTATACGCTAATGCTTTCCACAATCTTAAATTTCCGTCCCCTTAGCAAGCACTTTTTAACGCGGCGGCGCGTCGGAAAGCGGAACGCGCCCGCGGAGGGCGGCTTTATTTTTCGGCAATGCGTCCGATGTGTTTTACATGAAACTTCCGTTTGCAAAATATCCGTCGATTGCGCTCGCGTCAGTAATTTTCGCGTTTGCGTCGTTCGGGGCGGAAAACAATCAAAATGAAGACAAGACAATGAAATATACCCTTACCCCTCTGGAATATCCGGAAAACGCCCTCGAACCGTGGATTGACGCCGAAACCGTCGCGCTCCACCACGGAAAGCATCAGGCGGCGTACGTCGAAAAGCTCAACGCCGCGCTCGCGTCGGAGCCTTCGTTCAAGTTCGACGGTTCGGTCTGCGAGCTGATTTCGAAGCTCGACGCCGTTCCCGTGTCCATTCGCGCGGCAGTGCGCAACAACGGCGGGGGAGTCGCGAACCACGAATTTTACTGGCGCGGGCTGTCTCCGCAGAAGACCCACCCGTCGGACGAGCTTCTCTGCGCAATCAAGGATTCGTTCGGGTCTTTCGAGAATTTCCAGAAGACGATGACCGCGGCGGCGATGGGGCAGTTCGGCAGCGGCTGGGCGTGGCTCGGTGTGCTTCCCGACGGCAAGCTCAAAATCTACGCGACGGCGAATCAGGATTCGCCCGTCATGGGCAAGGACGTCGCGCCGTGCGGCATGAAGCCCATTCTCTGCTTCGACGTTTGGGAGCACGCCTACTATATTAAATACCGGAACCGCCGCGCCGACTACATTGAAGCCCTCTGGAATCTGATTAACTGGAAGCGCGTGAGCGAGCGTTTCGACAAAATCTCCAAATGCGGAAAGGTGGTAAAGTCATGAGCAATCGGGCGAAAATATGGAACGTTCTTTATGTGATACTTGGCGCGTTGTGCATTTGCTATCCGCTGGCAAGCTCGTTTTCGGTCGAAATCATAGTGGGGGCGGCGATGCTGTGCGGGGCGTTCTTTGCGCTTGCGGGCATTCCGTCGTCGGGCGGATTCTGGCGCGGGCTTCTCTGCCTGCTGCTTGCGGCGATATACGCGGTCGGCGGCGCGTGCATGCTGATGTTCCCCGCGCTCGGAATAGTCGCCGTGGCGTTCGCGCTGGGGGCTGTGTTTTTCGCCGAGGGCGTGCTGATGCTGGTGTACTGGTGCGCGGCGCAAAATTCGGCGGTCGCGCTGTTCAACGCGGTGATTAGCCTTGTGCTCGGCGTGCTTGTGCTTGCAAACATTTCCGACGCCCTGTGGTTTTTGGGCGTGCTCGTGGGAATCGACCTCGTGTTCAGGGGGATTTTCGGCTTCATGGGAAGCCCGAACAAAACCCCGATTTGCAAACACTGCGAGTCAAAACAATAGGATTCGTTCGGCGAAGCAAAGAATATTGCGCTTCGCAAAAATCGGGAGGCGTTTAACGCGCCGCCCGATTTTTTTGCGCCCGTACGGACAACGGCACGGCTTTTCCAGAACGCGCCCGTTCCGAACGCGCCGCCCCAATGCGTCTTGGCGTTTGCTTCGGCGGCGGCGGACGCAAAAAACGCCCCGACGTTTTGTCGCGGGGCGTTTTGCGTTTTGCCTGTCGGAGGGAGCTTAGAGTTTCAGGAGCTTCTCGACGTCGGCGGGCGTGATGTCGGCGTTTTCGCCGAGCGCGGTGAAGTGCTTTGCGACGTTTGCTGCGACTTTTGCGGGGGCAAGGCTTGCGTCGATTTTGTAGTCGGCAAATTCCGTTCCGATTTTCATCTTCTTGAAGAATTTTACGACCGCCTCAATCGTCTTGTCGATTGCCGCCTTTTTCGATTTTTCCGAAATTCCGAACACGTTTCTGCCGAGCTGTACGATTTTATCGCCCTTTGCCGCCCGCTTGTACGAGAGCAGTTTCGGCATGACTATCGCCAGCGACTGCGCGTGGTCTATTCCGTAAAGCGCGGTGATTTCGTGCCCGATAAGGTGCGTCGCCCAGTCTTCGGGAACGCCCACGCAGATGAGCTTGTTCAACGCCATTGTCGCCGAGAACATGATGTTTGCGCGCACTGCGATGTCGTCCCTCTTTTTGAGGGCTTTCGGGCCTTCCGCCACGAGCGTGCGCAAAATGGTTTCGGAGAATCCGTCCTGAATGGGGGCGTCGGAGGGGCGCGTGCAGTACTGCTCCATGACGTGCACGAAAGCGTCCACTACGCCGTTCGAAATCTGCCTGTCGGGGAGGGTGAGCGTGAAAGTGGGGTCGAGCACCGAGAATACGGGGAATACGAGGTCGCTCGCAAAGGCGAGCTTTTCGGAGGTAGCCCTGCGGCTGATGACGGCGTTCGGGTTCATTTCCGAGCCTGTCGCGGGGATTGTGAGCACCGTTCCCAGCGGGAGAGCCTCTTTTACGTTGCTTCCGTACGACGTCAGAATGCTCCACGGGTTTTTGCCCTTGAAGGGCACGGCTGCGGCGATGAATTTGCATGCGTCTATCACGCTTCCGCCGCCGAGAGCCAGCACGAAGTCGAGCTTGTTTTTCCGCGCGACTTCGACCGCTTTGAGGCATGTTTCGTATTCGGGGTTCGCCTCTATTCCCGAAAATTCCACGACTTTCCTTTTGCCGAGAGCCGCGACCGTCTGGTCGTACGAGCCGTTTTTCTTGACGCTTCCGCCGCCGTAAACGAGGAGCACCCGCGCCTTTGCGGGAACGAGCTGCGCCAGCTTCGAAGTCTCGCCGACTCCGAAAACGAGCTTAGTGGGGTTGTATAATATAAAAGAGTTCATAATTTGAAAAGTATCGGCATTCCCCGCAAAAAGTCAAGTAGATGTCCCGCCTTTACTTACGCCCGACGCGCGGCGGACTCATTTTTGTTTTAAAAAAGCTTTACATTTGCAAAAGCGCGATTAGGATAACTTTCAAATTTATGAATATGAAAAAATTCACCCTCATCTCTGTATCCCTTATCCTTGCGGCTGCTTCCGCATTTGCGTGGACTAAGAAAAGCGAAAATACCGGCAACCTCGGACGCATGTACGTAAGCTTCGGCGGCGGCGTTAACATGGCGAAAGTCAAGGCTGACGGCAATAAACTCGACCCCACCGGCGGGTACGGCGAAGCCGTCATCAATGCCCCCGTATTCAAACCCGGCGTAAACGCTTTCCGCGACATCAAATGGGCGGGCGTGGACGCCAACGCATTCTTTAATTACGACTATTCCGGCAAGTTCACGGTTAACGACGACCTCAGCGGCGTAGCGTCGAACACCTATTCCGTCGGCGTAGGTCTCACCCCCTATCTCAACATCGAAACAAAGCTTCCCGCGCTCAAAGCAATCAAGCCCTTCGGTATCGCATACGCGGGCTACGCGTGGAACGACGTTTCCTCCGACCAGTCCACGGGTACGGACGGCTCTTCCAACTACTTCATCTACGGCGTAGGCGGCGGCGTCGAATTCGTAATTCTCGACCAGCTCTCGTTCACTCCCACATGGCAGTGGAGGGGCAATGCGGAATCGGGCAAGGCGTGCTACCAAGTCGTAACGGCGGAACTCGCATACTGGTTCACTGAACAGTTCTGCTTCTCGGCTTTCTGGACGCACAACTTCGGCTATACCGACACATACATGGACGGCAACGGCGACCCTGTTGAAGCGAATTACAGACACGGCGACATCATCGGTCTGAAATTCAAAATCGGTTTCAACAGATAATCTAAAACACTTTGAAAAGGCCGCCCAATCGGGCGGCTTTTTTTGTGCCTAAATGCTCGCACGCGCATAAATCCCGCGCGGGTGTTGCCGTTTTGCCGGAGGGCTTGGGCGTTTTTTTTTTTGCGCCTATGCAAAACGCCGTTTTGTTCTCGGCGCGTGTCGGGCGCGTAGTTGGGCGCGGATTTTCGCCCGCCGCTCTTTCCGCATTAGGCGGAGATTGCAAAGCCCGCCGCCGAATTTCTCCGACGTCGGAGCGGCGATTGTAAAATGCGGCGCGCTGTTTGCACACAAAACGCCGCACTTTTAACTATTTTGATATTCGCGCAAGTGCGCGGTTTTTTAAATTGAATACCGAAAAGCTCGCGCCTATGTTTCGGAACAATGAAAACGTATTTCGAGTTTATAAAAAATGTGCGCCAAAACGTCGAGTCCGCAAAGCTCGTAAAGACGGGCAAATCCGCGGCGTTCGGCGGAAAACGCCTTTCCGACTTTGTCAAAACCGACTTGGACGAGCGCAAACGCCTTGCCGCAAAACTTTCGAAAATCGGTCTGAAACCGACCGTCCTCATCTTCGCCCCGCACCCCGACGACGAGTGCATGAACTCCCTGCCACTGCGCTTCATGACCGAATGCGGCTTCGACGTAATCGACGCCGCGATAACGCTCGGCTCGAACAGGGCGCGGCAGAAACCGCGCAAGGCGGAGCTTGCCGACGCCTGCGACTTCCTCGGCTGGGGAATGTCGGTGCTCGGCTTCGAGCGCATCACAAAAAAGACGCGTTCGGGCGAGCCTGAATACTGGGTGGAATGCGTCGGCAAAGTCGCCGCGCTAATCGAAAGGGAAAAGCCCGCCGTCGTCTTTGCGCCGCACCCGCGCGA
>DHMA01000210.1:0-11691 GCA_002405555.1 Opitutia bacterium UBA4654 | reverse complement strand
GCATATCGGAACGTCGCTGCTTGTTTCCGACGCGCTGAAAACGCTGTCGTGGAGCGGCGTGTACATTCAGACCGAACTCTGGCAGGCGATGGAGAACCCGAACCTGCTCGCTGAGGTTTCGCCCGAAATTTTGGCGGCGATGACGGGCGCGCTTTCGTGCCACACAAAGGAGGTCGAGCGCAACCCCTACCACCTGAACCTCGTCTCGTATTTTACAGACAACGTGCGCCGCGGCGCGGAAATCGTCGGCGGGCAGGGCGGCGACGCCCCCAAGTTCGCGTTCGGGCAAAACTACCGCGTGCTCGCGCGGCGCGGGGCGGCGTGGAGACCCGCGTTTGCCTCGAAAATCCTCACGGCGGGAGAATCGGTCTCGACACTTTTGGAGCAGCTATGGAAATAAACATATACCCCGACAGGCTTGCGGCGGGAGACGCCGCCGCGGATTTCGTTGCAAACGCGGTCAGGAGGAATCCGCGCATCGTGCTCGGTTTGGCGACGGGCGAGACCCCGCTCGGACTCTACGCAAACCTCGTAAAAAAGTACGAAAGCGGCGAGCTTAGCTTTTCCAAGGCGGTTTCGTTCAACCTCGACGAATACGTCGGAATCGGGCGGGACGACAAAAACTCCTACGCCTACTACATGCGCTCCAATTTTTTCGACAAAATCGACATCGACCCAGCCGACACCCACATACCCGACGGCACTGCCGAGAACCCCGTCATTGCGTGTACCGCCTACGAAAGGGCGATTAAAAACGCGGGCGGAATAGAACTGCAAATTTTGGGAATCGGCGGCGACGGACACATAGGCTTCAACGAGCCGTCGTCTTCGCTGGCGTCGCGCACGCGCATGAAGACGCTCACGCGCGAGACCGTGCGCGACAACGCGCGGTTTTTCGGCGGCAATCCCGACTCCGTTCCGAGGCACGTTTTGACGATGGGCGTAGGCACTATCATGGAGGCGGAGACAATCGTCATGCTCGCGTTCGGAGAGTCCAAGGCGGAGGCGGTCGCCGCCATGGCGGAGGGCGCGATAACTTCGATGGTGCCCGCGTCGGTTTTGCAAATGCACCCAAACACAAAGGTGTTTCTCGACGAAGCCGCGGCGTCGAAGCTGAAACTGCGCGACTACTACAAATGGGTTGCCGAGCGCAAGCCGTTTCCCGAAGCGTAAATTTCCCTCGATAGATAAATGCGGCGCGTTTCCCCGCGCCGACTCATAGTATAATAGCAGGCAAGCCCCGCGATTTTTCCGAATCGCGGGGCTTGTGTGTTTTTGAAATTCCGCGCTTCGGCGCAAATTTTTTCAAACGCCCGCGCGGCGCGGGGAAGCCGAAAGCGGGGTTTGCCGCCGCGCTCGGCTTCGGAATTTTTGCCGCGTTAGAGGACTATTTTTATGCCTTTGCGCATGTAGGTCGGCACGTCCAAGTCTACGCCGTTGCGGATATTCGGCGGCGTGTCCTGAAAGAATCCGCGCTGTTGCGAAAGCTCCATGAATTCGAATTCCGTCTGCGTCTTGGGAGATTCGGGGGCTTTTTTCTTCCTGCGCCCGAAGCCGAAAAACGACTTTCTGCCTTTCTCTTCGGGTTCGGCTGGCACGGGGGCGGGCGTGTTTGCCGCCGCGCTTGCAAGGGGCGCGGCAACTTCGACCTTTTCGTTCGACGTTATAGTGTCGTCCTTCGCTTCGGGTATCGAAACGTCTTCGGAAGCTTGTTCTTCCGCCGCCGCGCTTTGTTCGGGCGCGGCGGGGGCGGGTTGCTCGGCTTCGGGTTGCGCCGCAGTTTGGGCTTCGGATTGCGCCTTTGCGGGCTGTTCTTCTTTCGCAACCGTCGCGGGGTGGGACGCGGGCGAACACGGGCCCATTACGCAAACTTCGATGTTGTCCGAAAACGCGTCTTCCGCCGCCGCTCCGAACGCCATTCTTTCGGGTCTGCCGAATGCGTCGGAGACGCTTTCGAGAAGCATTTGCATTTTGTTCATCTCGAAATTTTTTCCGCAGCGCAGGCTCAAAACGAGCGATTCGGGCTTCGCGCCGTCGGGCAGCATGGGCGATTTCGAAAGCTCGGCGACCGCCCGCGCCACGGCGTCTTCTCCCTCGCCCGTGCCGTACGCCACAAACGCGCGGGCGTCTTCCCTTTTTGGAAATACTTTCGAAAGCGTCGGGAAGTCCACGTTCACGATTCCCCTTGCCGAGAGCATTTTTACGAGAGAGGCCGCCGCCGAAACCACGTTTGCGTTTGCCGCCGCGAACGCCTCGGCAATCGGCGCGTTCAGCCGCGCAAGGATAAGGTCGTTGGGCAGCGCGAACGCCGCGCGGCAGTGCTTTGCCAAATAGTTTTGCGCCCTGAACGCAAGAGTCTGCCTTTGCGAGCCTTCGACCGAGAGCGGCAGAACGGAAAACGCGAACACTGCGCAGTCGGGGTTTTGCGCGGCGATTTTCGAAATCATGGGGGCGACTACGCTTCCCGTGCCGCCGCCAAGCCCCGCCAGAAGCACGAGCAGCCTTGCGCCGTCGGCGAGCGTTTCAAGCTCTTTTGCGTGCGCGACCGCCGCCTCTTTCGCCGCCATTGTATCGGCCCCCGAACCCTCGCCGTTTTCAATCAGCGCGATTTTGACGGAAGCCGCCGAGCCTTCCACCGCCGCCGCGTCGGTATCGACCGCCGCCGTTGCGACGCCCGCCGGAAGTTCGGGCGCGAGGTCGTTGAGCACGGCGATTCCCGCGCCGCCGACGCCCGCGATTTTTATTTGTGAAGTTGCAAGCATGTCAGAAATTGAAAAGTGTTGAGAACCAGCCCGTTTTTTTCCGCGCCGATTTTTCCTCCTCCATTCGGGCGTGTTCGAGGAGTCCGAGGGCGGTCGCAAATTCCTGATACCTCAGCGACGGCTGCAACGCGCCGCCGAATTTGCCTTTCGAGCACGGCACTTCGAGCACCGCCGAGGCAAGCTCGCAGATTCCCGCGAGGTTCGCCGTGCCGCCCGTGATGACGCATTCGTTGAGTTCGGCGTATTCGGGCATGTGCTCGGCGCATTCGTCGCGCAGGAGCGTGAAAAGCTCTTCGAGTCTCGCGCGGATAATGCGGTTGATTGCGTCCATCGGGATTTTCTTGTCGCCGATTTGCCTGTTGCCGATGTTCCAGAATTGCTGCGATTTTTCGTCTTCGGTAATCGTCGCCTTTCCGCAGTGGATTTTAATGCGCTCCGAGTCTTTGCGGCTCAGGCGCAGACCGAACGAGAGGTCGTTTGTGATGTGGTCGCCGCCGATTGGGATTACGCCCGCGAAGACGGGTTTGCCGTGCTTGAAGTAGGCGTAGTCGCTCGTGCCGCAGCCGATGTCAACAACAAGCACGCCGTTTTCCTTCTGTTTTGCGTCGCTTACGACATATCCCGACGCGATTCCCGAAAACACGAGGTATTCGACTTCAAGTCCGAAGCTCTGCACCACATGCAGGGCGTCGGTGATTTTCTCGCGGTCGCCGTGGAGCATCCAGTAAGACACTTCGATGTGTTCCGCCTTTTCGCCCACAGGGTCGGCGCAGTATTTGCCGTCGAGGAAGTAGCCGCTGCAAATTCGCTGAATGTAGGTTCTGCCGTCGGCGAGCGACTTCCCCCGCGCGTCGTCGATTGCCCGTTGCAGGTCTTCGCGGCGGACTATTCCGTCCGCGCCGGAGACGTTCGCCGAACCCGTGTTTCTGAAACCCCTGATGTGCGTTCCGCTGATTCCGAGGCACACCGACTTTATCGGCGTGTCGCCCGAATGTTCCGCCATGACGATTGCCGACTGCGCCTGCGCCGCCGCTTTCACGACGTCGCAGATGTCCGCCTTTTTGACGCCCGCGGTCGTCGCCTGTCCGCTTCCGACGATGTTGAGCATTTTGCCGTCGACTATTTCGCCGAGGAAAACCTGCATTTTTCCCGTTCCTATTTCAAGCGCGGCTATTGTCTTGCTTTTGCTCATTTCGATTTCGGTGTTTCGAATTTTACGACCGACCACTCTTCGAGCGTGAGGTCTATTTTCTCGACTTTGTTTGTCGGGTTTTCCCTCATGTATTTCATTATGTATTCCAGCCTGTCGAGTTGGCGGGGATATTCGGAGGGCTTGAAAACGTATTGCGCGCCGTCGGCGGCGGTTGCGGTTATGAGCGGGAGCGTGCGGCTGCCGAGCTGCGACACGTCGACCGACACCCACGAATCGTAGATTTCGGGGACGCGGGCTTTCGTGGCGTTCAAAAATTCTTCGAGCTTTTGCGCAAGCCCGTAGGGCGCGGGGGCGTTGCCCGCAAACTTGGTTGCTATCCCCGCTACCGTTTTCAGCGACTTTATCTTGTCGTCCGAAATGCACACGGGCGAGAAGAACGCGCCGTCGGAGTCCATCAAAAACACGCGCGTCTGGAAGTCCACCTTTCGCGAGACTTTCGCAATCGGCGCGCGCTCCGAAACCGTGATGCGCAGAACGTCGGGGTAGAGCCTTTCGACTTTCGAGCTTTTGATTTGCGACATCGCGTCGAGCGACTGCTTTATCGCGAAAATGTTTACGTCCGCAAGCTTCGTGCCGCGCCTGATTTTCAGGTAGCCGTTTAGCCACGCGCCCGTTATCGCGCCGTCGGTCTTGAATTCGAGGCGGCTTATCGGCCTGCTTTCGCCGCCGAAGAAGTCGTCGAAATACGAGTTTCTGTAAAGCTCGATTCCGCCCCAGACTATCCCGACGAGCGCGGCGGCGGCGCAAACGCGCTTTGTCCAGACCCAGACGCGGCGGCCGAGCGCGCGCCACGAAATCGGCTTGCGGCGCGAGCTTTTCTTCGACGTTCCGCTTTTTAGGGACGTCCAGTCGGCGGAGTCTGTTGTGCGTTTTTTTGGCATTATTTGCGGAGTCTCGAAACCGCCCCCTCGGCGAGTTTTTCGCAGAGCGATTTGAAGTCGTAGCCGACGCAGCTTGCGCTTTTGGGCAGAAGGCTTGTGGGGGTCATTCCGGGGAGCGTGTTGATTTCCAGAATAACGAAGTCCGACTCGTCGTTGCCGATGAAGTCCACCCGCGCGAAGTCGCGGCAGCCGCACGCGGCGAAGGCCCTTTCGGCGGCGTCGCGCATTGCGGAGGCGAAAGCGTCGGAGATTTTTGCGGGGAAGTCGTAGCGGGTGCTTCCCGCCGTGTATTTGCGCTTGAAGTCGTACACGCCGCCATCGGGGCTGATTTCCACAACGCCCGCCGCCTTGCCGTAGATTACGCCTATCGAAAATTCGCGCCCCCTGCGGAATTCCTCCGCAAGCCACTGGCCTTCGGAAATTGTTTTAAGCCCCGCTTCGGCGTCGGCGGGGGTCTTGACCGTTATCAGCCCCACGCTGCTGCCCTTGTCGGCTGGCTTTACGATTGAACCGTTCGGGAAGAGTTCGAAGAGCGTTTCCGCCGACGGTTTGTCGTCCGCGGAAAACTCGATTGCCCGCGCCGTCGGAAGCCCCGCGAATTTGAGCACCGCCTTTGCCGCGGGCTTTACCATGCAGACGCGGCTCGACAGCGGCCCGCAGCCCGCGTAAGAGAACCCCGCGGCTTCGAGCTGTTCTTGAAGCGTGCCGTCCTCGCCGTAGTCGCCGTGCATTGCGGGGTATATTACGGTGTCGGCGGGGTTCAGCCCGTCGGGGAGTTTGTTTTCGTCGAGCCGCACGAGTACGGCGTCGAATTTGTCTTTGAGCGCGTCGAAAACGTTTTTGCCGCTCACAAGCGACACGTCGCGTTCGGGGGAGATGCCCCCGCAGAAAACTGCCAATTTTTGTTTCATTGTCTGAAAAATTCCTTTGCCGAAAAGTAGAAATCGCCCGCGCCGACTATCGCGACGTTCGTTTTTCGGGCGTCGGCACTTTTGATTTTGTCCGCAACGATTTTGAAAAATTCTTCGGGGTTCGCAAGCTTAATACGCGTCGATTTTTCGGCGATGGCGGAGCTTTCGCCGAGCGGGTCGAAAGGCTCGCTCGCGGGGTAGACGGGCAGCAGGAAAATTTCGGCGTCGCCCGCGCGTTCGTCGAGAATCCGCGCGAAGTCGGCGGCGAACCTGCGCGTGCGCGTGTACCTGTGCGGCTGGAACGCCACTATTCTGTCGCCGCCGTATTTTTTGCAGAACCAGCCGAGAAAAGACTTCACTTCGTTGGGGTGGTGCGCGTAGTCGGCGACGACCCTCAGGCGCGGTGTGTCGAGAAGGGTTTCCTGTCTGCGCAGAAGCCCTTTGTAGTCGTCGAAAACCGACGTGTCGATTTTGACGGCGAAAGTCTCCTCGACCGCCGCCGCCGCCATCGCGCGGTTGATTTGCGTAAATTCGGTCCCGATTTCCACCGCGCGGCACGGCGTTTTCGACCGCGCCGCGACGCGTTCGAGCAGCGCGTCGCCCTTTGGGTAGATGACGGTTTTTTTCGTGCGGGCGAAGAGCCTTTCGAACATTTCTTCGAGGCGCGAAGTGTCGGCGTATGTGTCGGTGTGGTCGAGGTCGGCGTTTAGCGCGACGGTGATTTCCGGCGAAAACCTCTCTATTGTGCCGTCGCTTTCGTCGATTTCCGAGACCACTATTCCGCCTTTCCCGCAGTATCTGTGCATGGGGAAATCGACGGGGACTGCCCCCACGAGGTATCCGCAGTCAAGCCCGAGCTTCCGCGCGGCGTGGGCTACCAGCGCGCTCACCGTGCTTTTGCCGTGGCTGCCGACGACCGCCGTCAGCCTGCGGTCGGCGCAAAGCTCAGCCCAGCACTCGCCGCGCCTGATTATTTCGGCGCAGCCCGTCGCCGCCCTGATTTCGCCGACTCTCCGCGCGAGGGCTGTGCTGATTACGACCCTCCTGTCGGCTTCGAGCCTGTGGGGATTCTCGAATTCCACGCCGCATTTTTCGAGCGCGCTTTTCACGTCGAAATTCGGCGAGTGGTCGAAGCCCTCCACGTCCGCGCCGCCGTCTTTGAGAAACGCGGCAAGGGGAGCCATGCCCATTCCGCAGACGCCCATCATGTAGAATTTGTCCGCCATTATTCGGAACGCGCTATTTCGGCGAGGTCGGAAACAATCTTCGAGGCGTCGTTGAGGTCGTCGACGCGTTCGAGGTTTTTCTCCATGTTTTCTTTGAGCTTTTCGTTGCCGAAAATTTCGATGACTTCGTCGAAGAGTTTGTGGAGGTTGCGCTGTTCGAGCACCACGCAGCCGCCCTGACGCTCGAAGCATTTTGCGTTTTCGAACTGGTGGTTGTCGGCGGCGTAGGGGTAGGGCACGATGACCGACGGAAGCCTGCACCGCGCAAGCTCCGCTATTGTTCCCGCGCCCGCCCGCGCCACGACTACTTTCGAAGCCGACATTGCCGCCGCCATGTTGTCGCAAAATTCGAGGAATTTAATCTGACGCGTTTTGCCGTCCGCCGCCTTGACTGCGCGGTTTTCGAATTTGTCCTTACCGGGGCCGCAGACGCAAAGCACGTCGATTCCCGCGTCGGCGAGCTTCTGGAATTTTGCGTTCGCCCATTCGTTGAGAGCCGCCGCCCCTTGGCTGCCGCCCAGAACGAGCAGAATGTTTGCCTCTGCCGCAAAGCCGAACGCCGCTTTCGATTCCTCCGCGGGGAGCAGTTTTATTTCGTCGCGCACGGGGTAGCCCGCGTGCTTTACCTGCCCCGCCTTGCGGCGCGGAATGCGCACGCCGTAGGGAACGTAGATGCGTTTTGCGAAGTGTCCGAGCAGGCGCGTGGCCTTGCCCGCCTTGCGGTTCGCCTCGTGCAGTACAATCGGGATTCCCTTCCACGCCGCCGCGAGCGACACCCCCAGCGAGTTGAAGCCGCCGAAGCTTATTACGACGTCGTACTTCCCGTCTTCGAGGACTTTTTTTCCGAACAGCACCGCGTTTTTCAGCTCTTTCAAAAACGCGAAAAGCTTGGCGGGGTTTTTCGAAAACGCCATTCCGGGGGCTTTGATAATGTGGAGGTCGGAGTATTTCGCCACGAGGCGCGAATCGACCTGTTTGCGGCTTATCACAAAGCTCGCTTCGTGTCCCGCCTTAATCAACGCCTGTCCGACGGCGAGCCCAGGGGCGAGGTGTCCGCCCGTGCCGCCGCACAAAATTATGAATTTGCTCATAGTTCGCTTGCCCTTATTTGCGCGGGTTTGCTCCAATTCCGCACGCAGTTTATAAGCAACCCCGTAAAGGCGAACATCGCGACGAGGTTCGACCCTCCGTAGCTGATGAACGGCAGCGAAATCCCCTTTGTGGGCATAAGCCCCGTGACGACGCACATGTTGGAAACCGCCTGCACCACAATCATCAGCAACGCGCCTGTCGCCACCGAAAATTCGTAGAGATTGGGAGCTTTCCTGAGATTTAATATTCCCACGATGAAAAGAAAAAGAAACATGGCGGCAACCAGCCATGTGAACACAAGCCCAAGCTCTTCGCCGACAATCGCGAAAACGAAGTCGGTATGCGCTTCGGGAAGAAACGCCAGCTGTTGGCGTCCCTGTCCGATTCCCACGCCAGTGATTTTCCCCGACCCGAACGCGAGTATCGCCTGATAGAGTTGGTACGAGCCTTCCGTTTTCGTGCCCTCGACGTCGAGGAAGCTCAGCACGCGTTGGAGTCTTACCGGGTTGAAATACACCGCCGTGCAGAACACCGCAAGCACGGGAAGCCCCATCGCCGCGATGTAGAGAATGCGCGCGCCCGCAAGGAAAATCAATATGAAGCCAATCGCGCCGAAAACCGCCGTCGTGCCGTAGTCTGGCTCTATGATGATGAGCGCGCAGAACGCGCCGACAATGCAGAGAGGCTTCACAAGCCCGTGCACAAACGACTTCATGCGCCGCTGGTTGTCGTACAAATACGCCGACAGCCAGATTACGAACGCGAATTTTGCGATGTCGCTCGGCTGTATCGCGAACACTTTGAGGTCAATCCACCTGTGCGAGCCGTTGACCTCCTTCGCGAGCGGCGAGTATACCGCGAGCACCAGCAATACCATCGACACCGCCGCGAACGGCACTGCTATTTTTTTGAGGAACTTTAAATCGACAAACGCCGCAAAGAATCCTGCGGCGAGTGCGATAGAAAGCCACATGGCCTGTTTGCGGAAAATGGCGTAGGGGTCGTCTCCTCCCGCGCCCGCGCTGACCAGAATCAGCAGTCCGAGCGACGTCAGAAAAACTGCGGGAAGGAGTATCGGAAGCCACGCGCCAAACAGACCCGACTTTTCGGTTTTAGCGGGCATGTCCGACAGTGCCGATTAGAGTTCCGTTACGGGAAGTTCTGTCTGCTGGGGAGCGGGTGCGGCTTCGGGGGCTGCTGCGGGCGCGGGCGTTGCGGGGGCAGCGGGAGCTGCCTCGGGAGCAACAACGGGAGCTTGCGAAGCCGCCGATTCCGTCTTTGCGTTTGCGTCGCCCACAACCGTGATTTGCGGTTCGGACTTCGTTTCGACCTTCGGCTGTTCGGGCTTTGCCTCCTGTTTCTTTTCGGCAATCGCTCCCGCCTTTTTTGAGACGATTGCGAGCTTCTGTCCGACCCTCAATTTGCGGGCGTCCTTAATGGAGTTTCTTTCCATTATAGCCTTGACCGAAGTGCCGTGCCTGTACGCGATTCCGCCGAGCGTGTCGCCGCTTTTCACCACATATTCAAGCTCGCCGCCCGCGAGGACGACAGCCTTCTTTGTTTCGGACTGTTTTGCCGCCGCCGCGCCTTTCTTGGAGACGTTGAGCTTCTGTCCGATTTTGATGTTGTGGTTTTTAAGCCCGTTGATGTCCATCAAATGTTTTACGGTCGTCTTGTGTCTGCGCGCGATTCTTCCGAGAGAGTCTCCCTTTTGCACCACATACACCGTAAGCTCGTCCGTTTCGACGGCCGATTCGATTTGCGGCGCGGCGGGCTTTGCGGGGACGACCTCCGCTTCGGGAGCGGGTTCGGGCAGGGCGATTTCCTGTCCGACTTTTATAATCGTCGCGCGGTTCATTCCGTTGAGTTTAAGGAGCTTTTCGAGCGAGACATTGTGCTTTTTTGCGATTTTCGCGAGAGAGTCTCCCTTTTGCACGATGTACGTTGCGCCGCCTGCGGGTTTTGCGGGCGTCATGGGCGCGAGCGTGTCGCCGCCGCTTTTCATGGGCTGTTCG
Organism: Opitutia bacterium UBA4654; assembly: GCA_002405555.1. Lineage (GTDB taxonomy): Bacteria > Verrucomicrobiota > Verrucomicrobiia > Opitutales > Intestinicryptomonadaceae > Merdousia. Next base: position 1,591 of record DHMA01000210.1, on the reverse strand, counting down.
GCGGGAACAAGTTCCTCCGACTTTGAACCCGACATGTTCCACGCGGGGCGCGTGGGCGCGGCTCTGAGCGCGGGGCTGCCTTCGGGCGGGATAACTTCTTTCGCCTGTTCCGCGGGCGTTTCCGCAACGGGCTGTTCGGCGGCTACGGTCGATTCGTCCTTTTGGGACGGGTTGATTTCCTCTACCGTCGATTGCGCCTTTTGGGGCTGGGCTTCCGGTTCGGAGCTGCACCCCGCCTGTATTAACATTCCGCCGATGAGCACGGCGTGGAAAGCGATGATTGTCGTTATTGCAACGGATTTTTTCATATTCTGATACCCCTTTGTTTACCCTTTATCTTTACATTTTATTTAAATTCTTCAAACACAAAACTTCGTTTTCGAAAGATTTTCCCCTCTCGACGTAGCCCGAAAACATTCCGAAGCTCGAAAACGCGGGGCTGAACAGCACCGCGGCGTTTCCGCCCGCGAGTTCGTACGCCTTTTTTACCGCCTCCGCCATCGATTCGCACACGAACGCGGGGATTTCAAGCCCGTCGGCGAGCTTCCGCGCGGTCTGCCCGATGAGCACCGCCGCCTTTGCGCGTTTGTTCACGGCGTCGGTCAGCGGTTTGAGGTCGCAAAGCTTGTCCTTGCCGCCGCCGAGCCACACGAGGTTCTTTTCGCCTTTAAGCTCTTCGAGCGCGGCGAGGGCGGCGTGTATGTTTGTGGCTTTCGAGTCGTTGTAGAAGCGCACTCCGCCGACTTCAATCGGCTTGGAAAATCTGAACGCGGGCAGTTTGAAAGTTTTTGCCGCCTTTTCGAACGCGTTTTTGTCCAGCCCGAAGAGCTTTCCGAATTCGACAGCCATCGCGAAATTCCGCGCCTGTATGGAGCTGTCGAACGGCGGCGGGGCGGAGCGCGTTGCGGATTCGTCTATTACGGCCGCAGAGTCGGGAAGTTTTGCGCCGTATTCGCGCGCGGCGTCGGCCACGCTGCTTCCGACGATTATTCCGCCCTTTGTTGCGCTTATTAAATTGAATTTTGCGCGGAAATATTCCTCCATGTCCTTGTGCCAGTCGAGGTGGTCGGGCGCGAAATTCGTCCACAGGAGGAAGTCGGGGCGCAGGAATTGCAGGTTGGAGGTCTGGAAACTGCTAAGCTCGCAGACTGCGGTTTTTTGGGGGTCGCGCCCGTATTCGGGGCAGAACGCGCTAAGGGGCGCGCCTATGTTGCCCGCCGAAAACGCGTCATAGCCCGCGATGTTTAGCGCGTGCGTGATGAACGAGGTCAGCGTTGTCTTGCCGTTGGTGCCAGTGATTGCGATTATCGCGCCGCTCCACGCAAGGGCTGAGAGGTCGGGCTCGCAGATTGCCGTTGCCCCCGCGTTGCGGGCGGCTTCAATCCATTTGTGGTCGGGGCGGAACGCGGGCGAGTACACGGCGAGGGCGTGGCGTTTTGCGGCGTCGGCGGAAAATTCGCGCACGGCGGAGGCGTCGCCCGATGCTGGCTTTTTCGCCGAAGTCTCCGCGTAGAAAACCGACGCGATTCCGAGGGAGTCGAGCAGTTTTTTCGCGGCGGTTCCGCTTGCGCCCGTCCCGAAAATCGCGACG
>DHMA01000227.1 GCA_002405555.1 Opitutia bacterium UBA4654 | reverse complement strand
TTTTCGCGCAGTCCGTCGGGCGCTTTGTCCAAAAGCTCGTCAATCGCCCTCGACGAAAGTTTTATCGAGACCCAAATCACGATTATCGCAACCGCGAGCGCCGCTATCGCGTCCGCCGAATGGAAGCCCAAGAACGAGCCTGCCACGCCGAAAAGCACTACCGCCGAACTCCAAATGTCGGTGGAAAAGTGGAGCGCGTCCGCCTCCAACGCCTGACTTCTGTACTTTTTTGCCGCCCTCATCAGCGCGCGCGAACGCCCGACGTCCACGGCGATTGACGCAATCACAACCGCGAAGCTCCAAAAGCCGACCTCTATTGCGGAGTGTTTTAAAATCAGCCGCGACACCGCCTCGTAGATAATCCAACCGCATGTGATAAGCAGAAGCAGAGCCTCTATGAGCGCGGAAAAATTCTCTATTTTGCCGTGTCCGAAATTGTGCTCCTTGTCGGCGGGCTTGTCGGAAAGGCGCACTGCAACCCACGTCACGGCGGCGGCTACCAAATCGAGCGCGGAGTGCAAGGCTTCCGACAAAATGCCCAAGCTGCCCGTCGAAATTGCGACCGCCATTTTCAGCGCGACGAGCGCCGCCGCCGCGCCTACCGAAAGCATCGCCGCCCTGTTTTTTCCCTGTGAGTCCGCCGTCATTTTTAATTCAACATCGTACAATATTGCGCCGTTCGAAGCTGTCGCGCAAGCCGGCATTTTCAAAAAATGCTTTTTTTGGAAAAAATTTGTAGTAGGATTCGCCCCATGAAAAAAATCAGATGTTTGGTGACGGCGGGCCCTACCCGCGAATATTTTGACCCCGTGCGCTTCATTAGCAACCCCTCGACGGGCAAAATGGGCTGCGCCGTAGCCGCCGCCGCCCGCGCCAAAGGCTGGGACACCACCCTTGTTCTCGGGCCTTCCGCCCTGCCCGACATCGACGGCGTAAAGACCGTGCGCGTCGTATCCGCCGCCGACATGTTCGACGCCTGTCAAAAGCTTTTCGACTCCTGCGACATTCTGATAATGTCCGCCGCCGTAAGCGACGTACGCCCCAAAACCGTGCTTTCGCGCAAGGCAAAAAAGGACGAGATAGACCTCAACCCCCAGCTTGAACGCACGCCCGACATTCTGCTCGAACTTTCAAAACGCAAAAAAAATCAGATTTTGATAGGCTTTGCCGCCGAAACCCAGAACGTGCTCGAATACGCCAAGGACAAACTCGAACGCAAGAACCTCGACGGCATAGTCGCAAACAACGTCGGCGCGGAGGGCGCGGGCTTTGCCTCCGACACAAACAAAATCGACCTGATTCTGCGCAGTGGCGAAGTTGTGGATTTCCGCAAAGGCTCAAAGTCGGAAGTCGCCGAGCTGCTCGTTTCGTTCCTTTCGGCGCGTTTCTTCAACGAGCCTATTTAGCGCAACGCCGCGCGACGGTCGGCGCATAATATTCCCGCCGCCCTCAGCTTCGGCGCGTTCGGATTAACCGACTGCGGCGCAAACGCGCCCTATTCCGCCAAGAGCCGCGCAAGGCAGTTTTCGGAGTCAACTTCCACAAGTTTGTCGCGCGAAGTTTCGCCGCAGACAATGCGCACCGCGCCGCGCCCCACTCCGAGTTTTTTCGACAGAAATTTTACAAGCTCGGCGTTTGCCTTGCCGTCCATTGCCTGCGCCGCGATTTTTATTTTCACGGCGTCTCCGTATGCCCCCGCGCACGCGCTCTTGGGCGCGTTCGGGACAACCCGCACTTTGAAGCGTTCCGCCATCACATCGGATAGCTGCCGAGCCACTTGACCATTGGGAGCGTCTTTTGCAGTTCGGCGACCGCCGCGCGGACGTTTTCGTCCTCCCAATGCCCCTCGAAATCGAGGAAGAAGTAGTAGCTCCACGCCTTTGTTTTGCTTGGGCGCGACTCGATTCGCGTGAGGTTTATGTTCATGCGGTTGAACGGCAAAAGCATGTCGTAAAGCGCGCCCGGGCGGTCGTTGAGAGAGAGCACGAGGCTTGTCTTGTATTTTACTCCGTCGGTTTTCGGGCAGAATTTTTTGCCCACAATCAGGAAGCGCGTCTGGTTGTTTTTCCTGTCCTGTATGCCGTGCTCGACAACGGGCACGCCGTAGAAATCGGCGGCTATCGAGCTTGCGACTGCGGCGGTTTCGGGGTTGTCGCGCGCAAGTTCGACGGCGGCTGTCGTGCTTTCTACATATTCTATTTCGACGCTGTGGAGGTTGCGGCGCCGCCACTCGCGACACTGCCCGATAGCCTGGTCTTTCGAGCAGACTTTGCGGATTGTTTCGAGCGTTCCGCGCGAAATCAGGCAGTGCTCGATTGGCATGTAAACCTGCCCCACTATATATAAAGAGCTGTCGCGGAGCATGTCCATCGAGTGGAAAACCGCGCCCTCGGTTGAATTTTCAATCGGAATGACGCCGTAGTCGGCGTCGCCGTTTTCGACCGACGCGAACACGTCGGGAATCGACGGCATTGGGCGGTAGTCTACGCTCGAACCGAAGTTTTTGACCGCCGCCTGCTGTGTGAACGTGGCTTTCGGGCCGAGATATGCGACCATCAGCCGCTTTTCCGCCGAAATGCTCGCCGAAATTATTTCGCGGTAGATTGAGCGCAGAGCGGCTTCGTCGATGCGCCCGCCGTTTTTGTCGGAAAGGTTTTTGAACACGAGCGTCTCGCGGCTGGGAACGTAGATTTCCTCGCCGTTTGCCGCCTTCATTTTCCCGATTTCCCTTGCGCACTCAATTCTGTGCGAAAGCAGGTCGAGAATCTGCGTG
>DHMA01000038.1 GCA_002405555.1 Opitutia bacterium UBA4654 | reverse complement strand
CGAACTTTGCTTCGAGCGATTTTATGCGCTCGTAAAAGAACGAAAGCCTGTGGCGCACAATGGGGTCGTTTTGGCTTCCGATAAGCTTGTTGATTTGCGCCTCGCGGGCGGCTTCGGAAGCATCGGCAAAGTCGGACAAACCGACATCCGGAATGAAAATTCCGCTCCACGGCGCGTCCCCCATGAGTTTCAAAAAGTCCAAATCCCCAGCGACAAGCCCCTTGTTCTTGTCGGTGTTTGCAATATTTTCGATTGCCGTCGCGTAAAATTCCGCGGGCGACTTGCCCGAAAAAATCAGGTCGCGCAATATCCGCATTGCGGGGCGCGAAAACGCCGCCCTGCCTCCATTCCTCGGCTGTTCGATTTCCGACTGGCTCTCGTCCATCACCTCCGCGCCGATTGTTTTGAAAAACTTTTTCAAAGCCGCCTTGCCCAATTTGAATTTCGAGTTTTTGGCAAGTTCGAAAGCTCGTAAAAATTCGTCGAACGAAAGAGAATCCATACCCGCGCCACGGAAAAAACGCAGATTTAACAATTTTAACGACAATGTAATTGTGTATGACAGAAAGTCGTCGTCGGTTTTGCATTCGTCAAGCGGCTTGATTTTGCAAACGTTTAGCCGCGGAATCAGTTTGCATTTGTCGATTACGCGGTTGTCGAAGCGCGGCGTTTTCTGGCCCAGCGCGGTCCAGTCGGTCGCCGCGCCGCGTTTAAGCCCGAACCGCTTGCGAAGCTCTGGATTGTACGAAGCGTACGGCTCACAAGCCCTGCCGAACATGATGAAATCCGCCTTGCCTTTCAGATTCGGATACTGCAACGCGGCGGCGTTTACGAGCGCGCGGAATTCGCGGACAACCGCCTCTCGCGGCACGACATATCCTTTTGCCTTTTCGGCGGTATTGTCGATTCTGACGCCGACAAAATCGGGATTTTCGGGCGACCACAAGCCCATTTTCGCCGCTTTGAAAAAGCACGGAAATTCGTATTTTTCGCGATTGTCAAGCTCCGCGAGAATACCGTCAAATTCGCGCTCATAGTGGGCAAGCTTTTCGGCATAAGACTCGCCGTCTCCGCTTGCGTCGGAATCGGAAGATTTCCGCGAGCTGCCGTCTCCGCCGTCCGCCGCGTCTTCGTCCCCCCACGGAATGTTTGCGTCATAGCCGCGGTTTTGAATCGCCGAATTCAGAGCTTTGAAGACCTGCCAACTTTCGAGTTTTTCGCCGAGCAGCAATTTACAGCGCAAAGCGATTGAATTATAACAGAGATCTTCGCCCGCAGGCGGAAATTCGCGCTCCAAACGCACATCGCCTTTCGAGACAAGCTTCCACGCGCCGTCAACAACGCCGACCTTCCTCCGCAAAAGAACCTCAATTCCCGCTTCGGAAAGACATTTTTCAAGCCACAATTCGCGCGCCTTATGGGCTTCGCGCGTGCGCCACGCGCGGCGGGCGGCTGCGGTGGTTTTTGTTTCGGCAAAGTCGGGCGCAATTTCGAGCGACTGCACATGTTTAAATTCGTTCCCCACTCTTACAGCCTCGCCAAGAGAACCCTTGCCAATATCAAAACCCCAAATAATTTCTTTCGTGTACATATTAAATAAAAAACATGTTTATCAGTTAAAACAAAATTATATTATTAGTATAAATACAACAATCAAGCTTTTTTAACGCAAATAAAATCCGCGCGGCACCTCAGAAACCCGCAAAAAGCGAAAATTCCGGCGCGAATTTTACCCTATTCCTGCAGCGAAGCCTGCGCATAATACATTGAAAAATGCGATAGCCCCAGCAACAGACGGACGGGATTAAAAGGAACGCAAAATATTAAGCGCATAATCATGCAACGGAAAAAAGACGATAGGAGCTCCGTCGTCTTTGCCCGCTCTTTCGAGTCGTTTTCGTTTGCGCTCGATTGATATTCAATCCTACGGAAGGATAATAATCAGCAAAATGACTATGATTGCGCCGATGATTGTCAAGGCGTCATCGCAGCACTTCATGTCGGTATAGTCGTCTATGCCGATTTTTCCGTCATCAAAGTCGTCGTTTAGCTTGTTTTTGCGTTTCATTGTCTTGCGGGATTGCCCAGCAACCAAAGCCCTAAAAAACGCTTCGGCCGCGGAATGTGTGGCATTGTTTGGAAGGCGGCATTATCCGTTTTCGTGCGCAATAGTACAGATTTGACGGGGAAACGCAAGATTTTTCGATTTGGCGGGCGGTTTTAAGTGAGAAAAGGAGAAATGACAAAAAAACCCGCAAGGGTGAAAATTTGCGGGCTTTTTAAAACAGCGGGCGGTGGGGGTCGAACCCATAACCTCAAGCTTGGGAAGCTCGCGCTCTGCCAATTGAGCTACGCCCGCGATTGTTTTTTAGCAAACACCTTTTACTGCCGTTTGTAAAGTTTTTTATCCGAATTTTTATTGTCGGTGTTTTTGGAGTTGAGCTGCTCTTATTGTTATATTCCGACATGCTCTTTCGATGTTTGGCTTGTTCGTTTGCGCCAAGTTCGCAGCGCTGATTGTTTTGCGTCCGCCCTGTTTCAGCACGGTTGGGCTACAATTTCATTTGCATTTGCACGCGGATTGACGAAGAGTCTGCGAAGCCGCCGCCCGAATATTGCAAATAATCGTAGCCGAGTTGAAATTTCAAATTGTCGCCGCGCAGATACCAATTCAGTCCGACGTAGAATTCCTGCACGCTATTATAAAGTTTGCCGATGTTTTTCGACTGCCGCTGGGCGTCGACAATCCGCAAGCCCCTGCCGTCGGTATTGACCCACGAGTATCTGAATGTCGGCGCGATTTCCCCGAATTCGCCCGCGTCGAAGCGGTATTCGACCGAAAAATTCAGTCCGTACGGGTTTGCCTGAGTATAGTTGCCGCCGACTTTTTTGCCGTCGGCGACCCCCGATGCGAGGAAGTCGCCCCACAAGCGCAATCCGCCGCATTCTGCGACGAAGTACGGGTTGAGCGAGAGAATCGACGCGGAGCCGGTCGCGCCCATATTGTAGTTTGCGTCGCTCGAATAAGCGGTGTAGACGCCAGTTTTGAAGCTCCAATCGTCGCCCGAAGTTTTATAATGGACGCTTGCCCAATAGGCGAAGTGGTTGTCGGTATACTGGTATGAAAGTTCGTCAAGCTCGGTCGGCGAGAGCTGGTAGGCGTTAGTGATTGCGAGCATATACGAGAGTCCGCCGCCGAGGTCGCCGTTCCAGCGCGCGCCCATATAGCGGTTGCCGATACCGAGCCTGCGGTTGTTCGCCGCGCCCGTCCAGTACATTGTTGCGGCGGAGCGTTCGATTGCGTTCAGCCCGAACGACGAAAACATGTCCTCGACCGAAAACCCCGGTTTCATGTAGCCGAGGAAAATTCTGCCGTCGAGCGCGTCGATTTTTTTCGAAACGTACGTGTCGGTCAGAATGCTGTTCATGCGCGACCGCGCCATATCGACGGAAACGCGGGCGTCCCAGCCGCCGCCGAGGTCGGCGTCCGCCTGAATGAAGAACCTGCGCACGATGAAGCCCTGCGAGCATGCGTAGTCGCGGAAAGGATTGTAAGATTCGGCGTCAATCCACTCGTATTGAAGCTGGAAGCGCGCGCTCAGTTTCAGCGATTTTGCCGATTCGACGGAGCGGACGACTTCCGCCGATTCCTTTGCAAGCGCGGACGCCTCCTGCTGCGTCAAAAGCCCTTTTGCCACGAACGCGTCGAGCATAGCCTTGTCGGAGGCGTGCGAGGCAGAGAAGGAAAGCGCGGCGAGAACCGCGCATGCGGCGCGTTTTGCAAATCGGTACGGAGTGGAAATCATATTGGTATTTTTGATTGAATAAAAACTAAAATACCAAAAAAAATTTTGCAATCATAAAAGCCGGCGCGACGATTCTTCTTGCGAAAACGCAAAGGCGCATTTTAATTTCCTCCAAAATTTTCAGGAGGGAAAAATGCCAAACATCGACAGACGCAAATTTTTGAAACTTACCGCAACCGCAGCCGCCGCGACCGCGGTTTCCAACGCCTACGCCGCGCCGAAAAGCGGCGCGAAGGCGAAGATTGTGGTAATCGGCGCGGGAGCGGCGGGAATCGACATTTCGGCGAGGCTGCTTCGCATGCTCGAATCGCCCGACATCACGATTATAGACCCCGCCGAAACGCACTACTACCAGCCGGGGTTCACGCTAATCGCGGGCGGCGTCTACAAGCCCGACGAAGTGTACAAGCCGCAGAAAGACTGCATTCCCGACGGCGCGAAGTGGGTGAAAGACTCGGTCGTCGCGGTTGACCCCGACGCGAAAACGGTCTCGACTCTCGGCGGGCAGAAAATCGGCTACGACTTCCTTGTGCTCACCCCCGGTCTTGTCCTGCGCTGGGACTTGATTGACGGCATCGACGAAAAGTCGCTCGGCGTCGGAAACGCGCACTGCATCTACTGCCATTCGGGCGCAATCAAGACGG
>DHMA01000187.1 GCA_002405555.1 Opitutia bacterium UBA4654 | reverse complement strand
TATTTTTCGGGCACACATCACCGCAAGCCCTCCAAATCTCCTTGCACGCATTGAGCGTGCCAACACTATCCCGCAGAAATGCGGCTTTGCGAAGCAAGGCGACGGGAGTGTACCCCCGTACATGACCGAAGCCGCGCGAGCGAAACGCATTTATACGCCGACCTCGCAAGCCCTCAAAATCTCCTTGCACGCATTAAGTGTGCCATCACTATCCCCTTATTCCCACTCGATTGTTGCGGGCGGTTTGGAGGAAATATCAAGACACACGCGGTTGACGCCCTTGACCTCGTTTATGATTCGGTTGGAAATCTTAGCCAAGACTTCGTGCGGAATGTGCGCCCAGTCGGCGGTCATCGCGTCCTGACTTTCCACAATGCGGAGGGCAATCACGTTATCGTATGTGCGTTCGTCGCCCATGACGCCGACGGTCTTGACGGGGAGGAACACCGCAAACGCCTGCCAGACGTTGTAGTAAAGCCCCGCCGCTTTCATTTCTTCGAGGAGGATTGCGTCTGCCTCGCGGAGAATGTCGCAGCGTTTTTTCGTGATGTCGCCAACTACGCGCACGCCGAGACCCGGTCCGGGGAAGGGGTGTCTCCAAAGAACTTCCTTCGAAAGCCCAAGCTCTTTGCCGAGCGCGCGAACTTCGTCCTTGAAAAGCTCGCGGAGGGGTTCGAGAAGTTTGAGTTTCATGTGTTTCGGCAGTCCGCCAACGTTGTGGTGGCTCTTGATGAGCGACGCGGGGTTGCCCGCAATCGGCACGCTTTCGATAACGTCGGGGTAGAGGGTGCCCTGCGCGAGGAAATCGACCTGCCCGATTGATTTTACGGACTTGTCGAACACTTCGACGAAAGTTTTTCCGATAATCTTGCGCTTGCGTTCGGGGTCTTTGACGCCCGCGAGCTTCGAGAGGAAGAGCTTTTCGGCGCGCACGGTTTTCATGCGCATTTTGAAATTGTTTTTGAAGAGGTCTTCGACCTTTTTGCGTTCGTCCTTGCGGAGAAGCCCGTTATCAACGAACACGCATGTGAGCTGGTCGCCTATCGCCTTGTGGATAAGCGCGGCGGCGACGGAGGAGTCCACGCCTCCGCTAAGGCCGAGGATTACCTTTTTGTCGCCGACGGTTTCGCGGATTTTATTGACGGCGCGTTCGACGTAGTCCGACATAGTCCAGTCGCCCGTGCAGCCGCAAATTCCGTAGAGGAAGTTTTTGATGATGTCCATGCCGCGCGGCGTGTGCGCAACTTCGGGGTGGAACTGCATTCCGTAGAATCGGCGCGCCTTGTTTTCGATGAGCGCGTACGCGGAATTTTCGGTCGTGCCGATTGGCTTGAAGCCTTCGGGCAGTTTCTCGATTTTGTCGCCGTGCGAATTCCAAACCTGAATGGGAGAGTCAATCCCTTTGAGAAGCTCGCTCTTGCCTTTGAACGAAAGCTTGCCCAGCCCGTATTCGCGCTGTTTGCTCGAAACGATTTTCCCGCCGAGCATGTGCCCCATCAACTGCAAACCGTAGCAGATGCCGAGAACGGGAACGCCAAGCTCGAATATCTTTTTGTCGGGGCGCGGAGAGCCTTTCGTCAGGACGCTCGCCGGTCCGCCCGAAAGAATGATACCGCACACGCCCTGTTTTTTGAGCACGTCCGCTTTTGTGTTGAAAGGCATGATTTCGGAATAGACGCTGCATTCGCGTATGCGACGGGCTATTACCTGCGTGTACTGCGACCCGAAGTCGAGAACTGCTATCTTTTGATTCATCGTAGTGTTTTTCGTTGGGGGTTGTTAAAATTTAAGCTTGGGATTTTTATATCCGCAATTCGGGCACTCCATAATGTCCTTTCCGAACGGCGCGGTGTAGACGCTGTCGCAGTGGAGGCAGTGGAATGTCGATGTGCGGGCGATTTTCTCGTAGCTTTTGTTCTGCCTGCGCGAAATTATCCACGCCGACGCGCCGAACGCCGAGAGCAAAAGCCCGACCGAAACCGCAAAAAAATCCGACAAAGTCATAAAAGCGAATTTTGAAAGCACAAACGCGCCCGTAAATCGGGCGCGTTCGCTTGTGAAAAAAATGCCGTAAGGCAATTATTCCTTGGATTCCGCAACTGCTTCTTCCGACGCGCCCGCTTCTTCAACCTTCTTTGCGGTCTTCTTCGTTGCGGCTTTCTTGGTTGCAGCCTTCTTAGTTGCGGTCTTTTTCGCCGCCTTTTTTGCGGGGGCTTTCTTTTCCTTTTCGGGAGCTTTCTTGTAGCCCTCGTCGTCGGCTTCGATAAGCTCTACAATCGCCATGTCGGCGGCGTCGCCCTTGCGGGGAACAAGCTTGTAGATGCGGATATATCCGCCCTGACGGTTGAGGAACTTCGAAACCTTTTCCGCGAAGAGGAAGTGAACCGCGCTTTCGTCGCGAAGTTTCGAGAGCGCGTTTCTGCGCAGGTGAAGCTTCTTGGCGGTGTCTTCGGTTGCGGCGGCCTTCTTGGCGAGGGTGATTACCTTTTCCGCAAAGGGGCGGAGGGCTTTCGCGTAGCCGAGCGTTGTTTCAATTCTGTCGTGGCGGAAAAGCGCGGACGCCAGCGACGCCATAAGCGACGCGCGGTGTTCCTTCTTAACGCCCATTTGATGTCTGTGTTTATTATGACGCATTGTGGTTTATTTTTTTAAATTATAATGTTGTTGAGTCGATGAGGCGCTCGTCGATTTTCATGCCGAGCGACAAACCGAGTTGTTCCAGCTTGCTCTTGATTTCGTTGAGCGATTTCTTACCGAAGTTGCGGTATTTGAGCATTTCCTGCTCCGACTTCATCGCCAATTCACCTACCGTGGTGATGTTGGCGTTGTTGAGGCAGTTTGCCGCGCGAACCGAAAGTTCGATTTCGTTTACGCTCATGTTCAGAAGCTTTCTGAGACGGTTCTGCTCCTCGCTGACTTCCTTGCCGACCGTTTCGAACTCGATATCCTGTTCGTTTACCTTGTCGAATACGTCGATGTGGTGTTTGAGGATTACCGCCGCCTCTTTAAGGGCTTCGTCGGGAGTGATTCTGCCGTCCGTCCAAATTTCGAGCGTGAGCTTGTCGAAGTCGGTCATCTGGCCGACGCGCGTTGCGTCGACAGAGTACTTGACCAATTCGATGGGGCTGAACAGCGAATCGACGGGAATTACGCCGATGGGCTGGTCCTCGTATTTGTTTTCGTCGGCAGGTCTCCAACCGCGACCGCTCGAAATTTCCACTTCCGCAACAAACTTGCGTTTCGTGTCGAGCGTGCAAATCACTTGTTCGGGATTAACGATTACGAAATCGGCATCAGGCTGAATGTCGGCAGCGGTAACTTCGCCCGCCTTCTCGACATTTATCATAAGACGCTTGTTCTCGCGCGCGGTGCTCTTAATCTTGATTTTTTTCAGGTTGAGCACGATGTCCGTCACGTCTTCGACTATGCCGTCTACGCTCTGGAATTCGTGGTCTACGCCGTCAATCTTGATGGAGCTGATTGCCGCACCTTCAATGGAGCTGAGAAGCACGCGGCGCAACGCGTTTCCGATAGTATGCCCGAAACCCGTTTCGAAGGGTTCGGCAACATACTTTGCATATGTGCTTGTGGCACTTGCTTCGTCTTTGACAAGACGTTTGGGAAGTTCAAACTTTCCGAGTCGTTTAGCCATGGTGATCTCCGTTTTCTGAATCTGTTAATTACTATCTCGAATAGAATTCGACGATGAGCTGGTCGTTAATCGACTGGTCCATTTCCTCGCGAATCGGGAGACGGCTTACCGTGCCCTTGAAGGCTTCCGGCGCGCGTTCGAGCCACGCGGGTGTTGCGCGGAGCTGCGATTCGTCGATGGCGCGCTGCGCGAGCTGGCGCGAAGACGTGCGGTCGCGAACTTCAACGACATCGCCCGCCTGACATGTGAAGCTGGGAATGTCAACCTTCTTGCCGTTTACCTGAACGTGGCCGTGCGTCACGAACTGGCGGGCCGCCTTGCGGCTGCGGGCAAAGCCGAGCTGGTAGATTACGTTGTCCAGACGGAGTTCGAGCAGGCGCATGAAGATTTCGCCCGTAACGCCGCGCTGTCTTTTTGCGCGTTCGAACGTCAGACGGAACTGCTTTTCGCTCAGACCGAACATGAAGCGGAGCTTCTGCTTTTCGTTCAAGCCCATCGAGTAGTCCGTCACGCGGCGGCGCAGACGCGGGCCGTGCTGACCGGGGATATAGGGCTTCTTTTGCATCGCCTTGCTTTCCGCGAAAATCGGCATGCCAAAGCGACGGTTGATTCTTGTTGTAGGTCCTGTATAACGAGACATTGTAAAATTCTCCTAAAATTGAGATTATACGCGGCGGCGTTTGGGAGCGCGGCAACCGTTGTGCGGAACGGGAGTAACGTCCACGATAGCCGTTACGACAAAGCCCATCGCTTGGAGCGAGCGGATTGCCGAATCACGACCCATACCGGGACCCTTTACGTTCACGACGAGTTCCTTCATGCCGTGGCTCATCGCAACCTTGCCCGCGTCCTGCGTGACAACCTGCGCGGCGTATGCCGTGCTTTTGCGCGAGCCGCGGAAGCTCATCTT
>DHMA01000184.1 GCA_002405555.1 Opitutia bacterium UBA4654 | reverse complement strand
GCGCACGGCGGAATCGCCGTCGATACGCCGGCTTGCGGAAGCCGCGCCGCAAAAGGATATAGACCTGTACGTCGGAAGAATCGTAGAAAAACACGGCGAACACGTCATCGTGAACGTGCTCTCGCGGAACTCCGTCAAAGGCCGCACGCCCGTGTACTACGCGTGCGACATCGAAATGCGCCCGACCGCGATTCTGCAAAGCGACGGCATTGTGCACCGCGCCTGCGCGTCGTTCAAAACGGTGAGCGGCACCGCGCTCGTCGGAGACGTCGTGATGGTAAAATACCCCGCGCCCGAAGCGGAAAAATAGCGGAAACATTCCGCGCAAACCGCCTGAGCTGCCCGCGCGGACACGGCGAAAATTTGACAAATAAAAAGGCGGAACGGGATTCCCCCGCTCCGCCCAAATTTTGAGCACAAAAGCCGAACGCCAACGCCGTCGAAATTTTGCGAACTAAGCGACGTATTGCGGATTTTTGCATTCCCGCGCCGAGCGGCAAACGGCGTTTCGCGCCTCCGTTATGCCGAATTTTCGCCGCGCGATGCCGTCCGCCTCCGAAACGGAATTTGCGCCCGCGCGGCGGCTTTTGTTTTAGCCGCGCTATTTTGCGCCGCGCGGCGCCGCCGACGCAGAGCGGCTACAACCCGCGCTCGAACGCCCTTTCCGCCTTTTCGACAACGCCCGACTCTTCGGGCCGTTCGGGCGTCCACGAACCGCCGACGGCGCGGACAAGCTCGACGGCAGCCCTGAACTCGTCCCCCCTGCTCTTAATTAGGGCAAGCTTGTTCATGAGCGCGTAGCGGTGCGCTTCGCTCGCCTGAAAATAGTCGGCAACGCCGCCCTCGTACTGGGCTTGGGCAATCTCCTCCACCTTCGCGGCGGCGGCGGCGGCAACCGCGCGTTCCGAGACGCGCTGTTTTGCAAGCGACGCTTTCGCGAGGGCGTCCTCCGTTTCGCGAACTGCCTTCAACACGGTCGCCTTGTATTTTTCGAGGCTCTCCCTGTGCTTTGCAAGGGCGACGCGCTTCTGCGCGCTCAGCCTGCCCGCCTGAAAAATCGGAATGTAGACCTGCGGGCTTACGCCCCACGCGAACGAGCTTGAATTAAGAAGCTTCGAAAACGCCGTCGATTCCGTGCCGAGCGAGCTTGTAATCGAAACCGTCGGGAAGAACGCCGCCTGCGCCGCGCCTATTCGGAAGTTCGCCGCGCAAACCGCGCGTTCGGCGGCGGCGACGTCGGCGCGTCTTTCGAGAAGCTCCGACGGTAGAACGCGCGGGATTTCGGGCGCAACGCCGTCGAGGGGCGCGGGCGAAATTTCGAGCTTCGCGGGGGTCGTGCCGAGCAGGTTTGCGGCGAGGTTCTTTGCGAGCGCGATTCTTTCGAGCATGTCGGTGAGCTGGGCTTTCGCCGAAAATTCCTGCTCCGTCGCGCGTTGCAGGTCAGACTCCGTCGCGGTCTGCATTTCGAACCTGTCGCGCACGAAGCGCGTTTCGGATTCGCGGATTTCCACGGTCTTTTCGAGCAGGGCTTTCTCCGCCTCGAACTCGCGCAGTGAAAAGTACAACGCCGCAAACTGCGTGCGCAGCGAAAGCAGCGCGTTTTCGTGCTCGTTTTGCGCCGCCTGCGCGTCGGCGCGGGAGGCAGCCAAAACGCTGCGGATTCTGCCGAAAAGGTCGGCGTCCCAAGTGAGGGTCGCCCCGATTGCCCAGTCTTCGAAGCGCGAGCCGAGCGGGCGCAAAATGGAGCGGTCGCCGACCTCCGTCCTGAACCAGTCGCCCGACACTCCCGCGTGCGGGTACAACGCGCCGCGCTTTATGCCCGCGTTCTCGCGAGCCTGCTCCACGCGGTAGAAAAGCGATTTCAAATCGGGGTTGTTTTCGGCGCATTCGCGCATGTATTTCGAAAGCTCGGCGTCGCCGAAGACCTCCCACCAGTCGCCGCGCGCGGCGGCGTCGCGCGGGGCGGCGTCTTTCCACAGACCGTTTTCGTTGGCGAATTTTTCGAAATCCACGAATTCGGAATTGTCGGGCTTTTCGTAGTCGGGGCCGACCATGCATGCGCACGGCAGAAACGCCGCCGCGAGAACCGAAATTTGTTTCAAATATTTTTTCATTTTAACAGACCGTTTCTATTGTTTTTTGTCCGTTTTAATTTGGGGCGAAAACTTCCGCCTTATGAGGTAGAAGAACGCGGGCGTAAATACAAGCCCCGCCGCCGTCACGCCGAGCATGCCGAAGAACACGGGCGTTCCGAGCGCGTTGCGCAGCTCCGAGCCTGTCCCGCGAGCGAGCACAAGCGGAAGCACGCCCAAGATGAACGCAAACGATGTCATGAGAATCGGGCGAAGCCTGTTTCGGGCGGCGTTCGACACCGCCCCCACGACGTCCTCGCCCGTCTCCTGCCGCTGTTTTGCGAACTCCACAATCAGGATTGCGTTTTTGCACGCAAGCCCTATCAGCACGATGAAGCCTACCTGCGTCATCACGTTTATGTCCATGCCCAAACCGCGCACGCCCAAAATCGAAAAGAGGAGCACGAGCGGAACAATGAGGATTACCGAAAGCGGAAGCCGCCAGCTTTCGTAGAGGGCAGCCAAAATCAGGAACACGAACACCACGCACTGCGCAAACGTAATAAGCGCGGTGAATCCGCCGACGCGCTTTTCCTGAAACGCCAAGTCGGTCCACTCGATGCCCATGCCGTCGGGCAGAATTTTGGCGCAGATGTTTTCGATTGCGGAAATCGCCTCGCCCGTCGAGTGCCCCACGGAGACGTTGCCCATGATTTCCGCGGCGGGATACAGATTGTAGCGCGTGATGACTTCGGGGCCTACCGTGCGGCGGAGCGTCGCCACGCTTCCGACTTGCACGCTCCCGCCGCGCATCGTGGGAACGCGCAGTTTCAGCACATCTTCGGGCGCGGCGCGGTTGCGGCTTTCCGCCTGAGCGACGACCCTGTAAGAGCGGTTGAGAATGTTGAAGTCGTTGATATAGGTCGAGCCGAGGTTGAAGCGCAGGGCGTCGAAAATAGGGCTTGCGCCCACGCCGAGCCGCTCCGCCTCCTCGCGGTCGATTTCGAGTTTCAGGCGCGGGCTTTTGATTGAAAACATTGTAAGCGCGGTCGAAACGGAATCCTCCTTGCGGGCGGAATCGACCGCCTCCGAAACCTTGCGTTCCACCGCGCCAAGACCGAGCGACTTCCTGTCCTGAATGTAGCCCTTGAAGTCGCCGCCCATGCCGATGCCCGACACCACCGGCGGCTTCACCGCAAAGAACTGCGCTTCGGGAATCCGCCTGTTGAACGCGTCCATGAGGCGTCCGATACTGTCGTCGAGCGGAATGCCTTTTGCGTTGCGGCTCTCCTTGCTTTCAAGCTGAACGAACATCGTGCCGCCGTTCGACATGCGCCCCAAGTTCGCGATGTTAAGCCCCGG
>DHMA01000088.1:804-3370 GCA_002405555.1 Opitutia bacterium UBA4654 | reverse complement strand
CTGACAAACGAGTCGGTCATGGATCCGACCGAGCAGGTATTTTTGTTCCCCAACACTTTGGACGACGAAAAAAGCCACTATGCGGAGTTCTTAAACCACATAACTTCGCTTCAGGTTAAAATGCTAAACGACACCTTCCATTTCGAGGAAGACCTTACCATTGAAGACCTTGAAGACGAAGTAAGGGAGCACTACAATTCCGACTATATGGAGGGCAAGGCTATACACGCCTTCTACGAAATTATGGACATTTTGGAATATGTGCCCGACGGCTATTCCCTGGAAGACGACGACTCCGACGATGAAGACGACGATTCCGACGAAGACGAGTACGACGAAATAGAAGACCTGCCCGACGACGAATACATAGAGCAGGACGACACCATGCACTGGGACGACGACGACGACAACGCCGACGACGACTACATGAACAAGCCCTACGACGACGACGATATCAATTTCCTCGACGACGACGAATAACAACGCTCTCCCAACTTTTAGAAACATTTTGGCGTCCCGATTCGGGACGCTTTTTTTGCGCCCGTACATTCAAATTCAGCCGCAAAACGGCGCAAAAATGGGGCGCGGGAGCGGAAGTGCGGGAAAAAAATCGTTTGACAAATCACACTCGAAAAAACAATGTTAGAATCATCGAACAATTAAACCGCGGCTACGCAACGCAATCCCCCACCCCCAAAAGCCAGAATGCGGGCAACGCCCCCACCCCCAAAAACGCAAAGGAGCGTTAATGGACAAAATCAGAATCCTCTACATTTCAATGAACGTACTCGCAACAATTTCCGCCGCGTCGGCATTCGTCTTTTTCTTCGCAATGGGAAAGCCCGAATGGGCGACGCCCGAAAACGGCTGCCTTGAAATCACGCAAGCAATAATTCTTACCGCAACGCTTGCGATTTTCATTGCCGCGCTCTGCCGAAAGGGAAACAAAAACGAAAAATGGATTACCCTTTTCATGGCGGTGCTCTGCTACGCGTTCATTCTGCGCGAGGTCGATTTCGACAAAATGGGGCTTCCCGACGCCCTCGTTTTCATGCTCTACGGACACGGAAGAACGGCGGCGATAGTCGCGGGCTTCGCGGTCGCGCTCATAGGGGCGGCTCTCAACTTCAAGACATACGTCAAATCGTCGCTGCGGCTGCTGTTTTCAAAACGCGGCCTCCTGCTTGCGGCGTCCTGCGCCATGCTCTGGACGGGCTACTTTTTCGAGCACCACACAAAGCTCGAAACAAACGAACTTCTCGAAGAGATTTTCGAACTGATAGGCTACATTCTGCTGCTGACGGAAGCGTACAAGACGGAGAGAATCTCCGCGGGCAAAGACACAGCGCAGGCGGCGTAGCCCGCCAAACTTGCGCGGCGCAGGCAACGAACTAATATTTGCGCAGTTTGCCGCGCATACGCAAATTGCCGCCTTTCGGGCATTCGGCAAACCCGCGCCCTGCCGCGCCGCCGCAGTTTTTCCGCGCGGCATGCAAACGCCCCGCGCCTTTCTACGACACGCGCCGCGTTTCCCTCTCCGCCCGCGCGGGCGCAAAAAAAACGGAATCTTGCGATTCCGTTTTTTTGTGCCGATTTAGGACAAGCCCTATTTCTGGAAGTATCCGCCGACCGCTTCGCCCGCGGGGCGAATGTCGGTAAGAGTGCCCTCGTAGTGGCGCAGGTTGCGGCACTCGTAGGGGTGCTTTGCGATTTCCTCTTCGTTGATGTCCAAGCCGAGACCGGGTTTGTCGGGAATGAACATTTCGCTGTTTTCGAAACGCACAACTTCGGTCGTGATGTCCTTGCGGTACGGAATGTCGGTCGCCATCGTTTCGAGCAGGTAGAAGTTGGGCATGCAGGCCGCCAGTTGGAGGGTCGCCGCGTTCGCAACGGGGCCGCTCGGATTGTGCGGGCAAACCGCGATGTGGTGCGCTTCCGCCATTGCCGCAATCTTGCGGACTTCCGAAATGCCGCCCGCGTGGGAGACGTCGGGCTGCCAGAAGTCGGCGCATTCCATGCGGAGGAAGTCGAGGTATTCCCAGCGGCTGTAAAGTCTTTCGCCGCCCGAAACGGGGGTGTCGATTTTGCTGCGAACCCACGCGAGGCCTTTTTTGTCGTCCGGCGGAATCGGCTCTTCGAACCAGAGAATGTCGAATTCTTTGAGGGCGTTGCCGATGCGGACAGCCGTCGGAATGTTGAAGCGTCCGTGCCCTTCGATGATGAGGTGCACTTGGTTGCCGACGGCGTCCTT
The DNA here is from genome assembly GCA_002405555.1 of Opitutia bacterium UBA4654. Taxonomy (GTDB): domain Bacteria; phylum Verrucomicrobiota; class Verrucomicrobiia; order Opitutales; family Intestinicryptomonadaceae; genus Merdousia. The sequence continues at coordinate 1,119 of DHMA01000088.1, read as the reverse complement.
GACCGCCGCGATGCAGTCGAGGGCTTCGTGGAGTTCCTTCGGGGCGATGTGCATGTATTCCTTGCCGAAGGGGTCCCACTTCAAGCCGCTGAAACCGTTTTTAACGGCGATTTTCGCCATTGTGGCAAATTCTTCGGGCTTCTTTGCGCCCGCGAACCACGCGTTTGCGTAGCACTTGATTGAGTCGCGAACCTTGCCGCCAAGCAGCTGGTAGACGGGAACGCCCAGAGCCTTGCCCTTGATGTCCCACAGCGCCATTTCGACGCCCGCGAGCGCGCTCATGAGCACCACGCCGCCGCGCCAGTAGGCGTCGCG
>DHMA01000088.1:0-754 GCA_002405555.1 Opitutia bacterium UBA4654 | reverse complement strand
CGCGCCAGTAGGCGTCGCGGTAGACCCTGTGCCAGAATTCCTCGATGTTGTTCGGGTCTCTGCCGACGAGGTAGCGTTCGAGTTCCTTGATTGCCTGCACAACGGTCGGCTCTCTGTATTCGAGAGTCGCCTCGCCGACGCCGGTGATGCCTTCGTCGGTAAGAACCTTCACGAAAACCCAGTTCGTGCGGTATGCGTGGCAGATGAATGTTTTTATTCCTGTGACCTTCATTGTGTGTGTTATTTAGAATTGAAATTTAGAAAACGCGCCCCTTGACCGACGGCTCTTCGGTCTCGACGCCGAGTTTTTTGACCGCCGCCATGAACGGGCGCGGGTCTTCCGTGTTGCGGGCAAACAACCCGTAGTGCATGGGAATTGCGAACTTGGGCTTCAGCTCTTCAACAATTTTCACGGCGTCCTCCCACGGCATGTTGCCGAGCTTTCCGTTTATGCAAATGCAGACGATGTCGGGCGTTCCGCAGACTTTTTTGACGTCCGCCGACAGCGTGGGCTGGTAGAGGGAGTCGCCGCTGATGTAGAGCTTTTTGCCCGCGATTTCGAAAACGTAGCCGACCGCGAGGGGGTCGGAGTGGTATGCGGGAACGGCGGTGATTTTAAATGTGTCGTCTTCGAAAACGTCGCCGATATCGAGCTTTGTGAAGTTCGACTTGTTGTAGCCGTCCTTTTCGAAATGGTTGAGAGTGCTTGTGGGGCCCGCGAATTTGCAGTCGGGGCAGACGCCGATTATTTCGG
>DHMA01000207.1:548-7126 GCA_002405555.1 Opitutia bacterium UBA4654 | reverse complement strand
TGGTTGACGTTCCTTTTAATTGACGCACACATTGGCGGCATGCCCTCAGAAATCTTCTTTTTGAAAGAGCAACTTCCCGAATCTGTAATGAATCGAAAATGGATTCCACGTCTTTCCAGCTATGGCACCCATCAAAATTGATTTTAATATTTCTCATTGTTTTACCTTTCTGCTGATTTGGGTTAAAAATTACTTTATCTTCCTGCGGCGTAGGCGGCGGTTTTGGAAGTAGGTCGGATTTTCGCGGACGAAATCCGCGTAGTGCGGAAGGTCGTCGATTCGACGGTTCAAACGGAGGCTGCGTCGAGTTCCGTTGCAAATATCGCTGAGGTATTGATAGGTCACTTTGAGAAGCGGTGCTGCTTTTCGATAGCTCCACATTTTCTTTCTCAATTCTCGTTTTGCCCAAGTGTCTTTCATAAGATTTTGTTTGCCGTGTTTACCAGTTTTCTGTTAATGTTCTAACTTGAACAACAAAAAATCTGGTAATGCAAGAAAAAAATACAGAAAAACTGGTAAATTTTTCCGACAGGTTCAGAAATCTGATGGACGAGTCGGGTTTAACTCAAATGGCAGCGGCTAAAATGTTCGGTGTTTCGCAAGGAGCTATCTTCGATTACAGAGAAGGTAGGAGCGAGCCGAAGAGTTGGCCCTTGCTCAGAATGGCAAAACATTTCGGAGTTAGTGTAGAGTGGCTAATGACAGGCGAAGCGGACGAAAAGGAAAATTCGGCCACGCGTATGTGGCGTGACCGTGCGCTTCGCGCCGAGGAAAAGAATGCCCTTTTAATTTCTGGTCTAAAAGGTATGCTAAAAAAATTTGAGTCGAACTGTTCCACCTTGAACGAAGCAAAAAGCGCGAAAGCCCGAAAATAGAGGCTTTGCGGGGTATTGCTTCAAAAAAAGTCGAACAGTAGGAGTTGTAATTTTGTGATAATCAACAATCCAAATTTGCAGATTTTGCAAATTTGGAGAAGCCAAAACACTAAAAAAACAGTAGGGGAAATGTTGACATTGCAACAAACGAAAAAGCGCGAAAGCCCAATTTTACTGGGTTTACAGGGGGTTGAGCCGAAAAAATGTCAACACTTGCACTTTTAACTTATTGAAAATCAAAAATTGAAATTTGCAGACCTTGCAATTTTGAAAGGACAAAATGAACGAAAATATCCATCTTGGGCGGGTGGTCGGTGAGACCGAAGCCTTTGTAGACATCGAACTTTGCGGGCACGACGTGCGCAATCTCTTGGCTGTCCACGCAAGCCAGTGTTTTGATTTCCTCGCGCCCGAAATCCGCGAGAAAATCTCCGACGTGCTCACCGCCTACATGCGCGGCGACGTTGCGGGCGCGTGCCTTACCGTGAGAGTGGGCAAAAACCTTTACGCCGCCGCAAACGCCCGCCCACCCGATGACGGGAAATAGCCGAGTTTTTCCGCGCACCCGCAAAAATTTTTAAGCACTGCCCGCTGTTTGCTACGCAAACAGGGGCTTTTTTGTGTGTCTGACACGGCGATTTTTTGCAAAAAAAACGTCCCGAAAAAACTTTTTTGGTAATGGACGTTATCGCTGTAAGCCCGCGTTTTGACAGGCTTTGCGGTTTATGATATTGTGGCTGCGTTATGCAAAAAGCAGCGCAGTCAAGTCAACTTAAAAGCGGCAATCTCGGCGGCGGTCGTGTTTATGCGTTCAAGGTTTCGCGCGTAAACGCCGACTTTGTGTGCCTCAAACTCTGGTTGCTGGGCGGCATTATCCGCGCCCGCAATATTGCCGTTGCCGAGCTTCCCGCGCTTATCGAACAGATTGACTGCGCGCTTGCCGACGGGTGCGAAGTCATCGCCCTTGACGGCGCGGAATTTTCCGCGCCCGAAAAGGTGCTTTCGGGCATTCGAAATGAATTTTCATCATACTGCTGTATGGGCGCGAGCGACGCGAATCACGTCCACGGTGCGGGCAAGGCGGCTCTGCCGCAGTCCGAGTCTCTACGGAGCACCAAACCCAAAGCGTCCGCGCCGCAAGGCTCTGCCTCTGCCGCGCGTTATCTTTGCAAGGAAGAACTGGACGGTGAAAATCACAGCTCCTACCGTCGCGCAGGTTCTTGCGGCACTATAAACAATGCCGCAATTCATTGTGCTAAGGGCGACGCAGATTATGTCGCCCCGTCCGTGTCGCAAGTCCGCTCAGCTTGCGGCGCGGGCGTTGCCGCCGACGTTTCGGCAATCCGCGCCGACCTTGCCGAAATGCGCGAGTCGCAGGAAGACTTTTTCGAAAACCTCTCCGCGCTTTTACTCCGCGTTGCGGAGGTTATTAACGAAGAACGAAAAACGAAGAATGAATTGCGCCGTACATCTCATAGCGGCGCAAGAACCCGCGCGACGGTAGGAGCTGTAATCTCAAACGAAGAGCCAACGGACGACGAAACCGCGAGTCAACTTGGGGCGGCAATCCGCACAAAGCGCGGCAGAACGTCGGTAGTCGTCGGCGTTCGCAAGATCACAAAATTTCAACCCAAAACAAAAGGAAAATAAAATGAAAAAATATCTGATAGCAATGTTTGTTGCGCTGACCGCCCTCTGCGGCGTTGTCTGCGCCGCCGAAACTGCGGGCGTTGCCGAACCCGTCGCCGACGGCGGAACGTGGGGCTACATCGTGGCCGCCGTGATTGCCGTAATCAACGCGGTTCTCGCGGCGTGCTCGAACTCGAAAGACGCCGTTTGGTATAAGGCACTCAGCTGGCTTGTAGTCCGCTTTGGCAAATAAAAAGCGCGGGAAACGAAAATGGCTTTGGCGATAATCAACCTGCTTGCGGCGTTCTTCCGCGCGTTTCCGAAAGTTTCGGAACTGGTGGAATGCGCCCTCGACGCGGCGGCAGCGGCGAATGTCGCCGAAGCCGTGGAGCGGTGGAATGCGAAGAACAAGGCGGTCAGCGAGGCTTTGAAAAATGCGAAGGACAAAATCAACAACTAAACTTGTCGCGCTCGTTGCCGTAGTCTGCGTGCTTGCGGGCTGTCAGACGCACCTGCGCTACGACAACGCCGCGCGGCTTATGCAGCGCGACGATTTCAGCGACGCGGCAATCCACGCCGCAGGCTGGGTTGAGGACGCGCTGACGACAATCAACAACCTCGAACTGGAGCTTGAACGCAGGTGAGGCAGGACGTTTTCAGTTTTGCGTTTTTGGCTTCGGCTGCGGGCTTCGAGCACGTGGACGGCAGTTTCCTTGTGCAGCTTTTGATAATTCTGACGGCGTTTGCGACGCTCGCTACGATGGTTCGCAACTGGTTTCGCAAGAGTCCGCCCGACTCGGAAAAATACCGCCACGCCGAAGAATGCGAAAAACGCTGCAACGCAAACCTCGCCCAGCACGACCGCCTCGAACGCGAATTCAACGAGAGAATGACCGCCATGAGCGGACACTCGGCGAATTCGCGCAAGGCTATGTACGAGCGCCTTGCCCGCGTGGAAAACGAGCTTGCGGGAATCAAGAAGGAAAACGAGCTGCAGACAAAAGAACTCTATCTGATACGCGACATGCTCGCGCGTCAAAACTCCCTGAAACAATGACTCTGAAAGAAAAAGAACAGTTGCGGAACATCATTCTGCTGATTTTGGAGGCGGGGCGTCCGGGGCTTACCCTGCGCGAAGTCTCCAACAAGGCGCAGTTGCGCGATTTCGACAATCCCGACTCCGACTTCGAGGAGGCTCTCGACTGGCTGACGGCGCACGGCTTTGCGGAGGAAATTCGCGTGGGGATAGGCAAACTCACGCGCGCTTGGCGCATATCGGACGCGGGCGTGGAATATCTCGACGGGGCGAATCTCTGATGAAATTCACGCGCACTTGGATTGACACAAAGCTCTCGCGCCGCGAGCGCGGGCGGCTTGTGGAGTATCTGCTCGAACGGTGGGCCAACCCGACCGCCGAACAGATACTCGACGCGCTCGGCGAGCTTTTCCCCGACAGGGAGCTGCCGTCGATCCGCTCGGTGTCGGACTGGAAAGCGAAGAGTTGGCAGTTCGAAGCCGACCTTGCCGAAATGCGCGAAGAGGAGACCGCCGCGAAGCGGATTGTAGAAACCGACAACGACTTCGGAAGCGCGAACAAGAAAAAGCTCGACGAGCTGCTTTTCCGCAAGCTCCGCGAGCTGAAATCGGGCGACGAAATCGACGGCAAACTGCACGACCTCGTGCTGTCGTCGGCGCGTCTGACGGCGCAGGACAGAGCCAACAGGGAATCGGCGCGAAAGGCGAAGCTGCTTGAAGCGCAGCTTGCCGAATACCGCCGCCGCGAAGAGGAATGGCAGCGCAGGGAAGCCGAGCGCGAAGAGGCGAAAAAGCGGTCGCTTGCGGCGTTGCAGTCGGGCGGCGGGCTTTCGGACGATGCCCTCGCAAAAATCGAATCCATTCTGGGGAGTCTGTAATTTTGAAAGACACAAAAACAGTCAAGGCGCACGACCGCCCCGAATTGAAAATGGGAATCTTTCTGCCGTATCAGTGGCGTTGGATTACCGACCGCTCGGCGATTAAGATTATGGAAAAGAGCCGCCAGATTGGGATTTCGTGGGCGACTTCCTACGACGTTGTGCGCCAACAGTCGCTTGCTTCTACAAAGCTCGATTCGTGGATTTCCTCCCGAGACGAAATTCAGGCGCGGCTGTTTTTGCAGGACTGCAAGAAGTTTTCGGGGCTGCTCAATGTTGTGGCATCAGAAGTATCGGAAAAAATCTACAAACTCTCCGAGAGCGAATCAATCACGGCGTTTGAGATGAGCTTTGCAAACAAGACCGTGATACATTCGATGTCGTCGAACCCCGACGCGCAGGCGGGCAAGCGCGGAACTCGCGTGCTCGACGAATTCGCGCTACACAAGAACCCGAAGCTTTTGTATTCAATCGCGCTTCCGGGCATTACTTGGGGCGGGCAGATGGCGATTGTCTCCACGCACAGAGGTAAGCATAATTTCTTTAATCGGCTCATCGAGGAAGCCCGCGACGGCGGCAACAAAAAGCGGGCGTCTTTGCACCGCGTGAGTTTACAGGACGCGCTCGACCAAGGCTTTTTGTGGGTGTTGCAGCAGAAACTTCCCGCCGCCGACGCGCGGCAGGAGATGGGCGAGTCCGAATACTTTGACTACGTTCGCAGCCAATGCGCCGACGAAGAAAGTTTTGCGCAGGAATATATGTGCGTGCCCGCGGACGAATCGAGCGTGTTTATCACGTCGGATTTGTTTGACGCCGTGGTTTACGGGCTCGCCGAAAACTGGCGCAAGCCGCTTGAAGACTGTGGCGAGCTCTACGCGGGAATCGACATCGGGCACAAGCACGACCGCACCACCTGCTGGGTTTGGGAGAAAGTCGGCAACGTGTATTTTCAGCGCGAGTTGATAGTTTTGCAGAACGCGAAATTTTCGGCGCAGGAGTCGGAGCTTTACCCGATTCTTTCGCTGCCGAACATGCGCCGCTGTTGCATCGACGCAACGGGCATCGGCGCGCAGTTTGCGGAGCGTGCGCAGGAGCGTTTCGGCAAGTATCGCGTGGAGGCGGTGCATTTTACAAACGCGGTGAAAGCCGACATGGCATACAAGCTCCGCGCGGCGTTTGAAGACCGCAACGTGCGCATCGCCGACGACCGCGAAATCCGCGCCGATTTCCGCTCAATAAAAAAAGAAGTCACGAGCGCGGGGGCTGTGCGTTTCGACGCCGAGCGCACCGAATCGCTCGGGCACGGCGACCGCTTTTGGGGCGCGGCTCTTGGCTTCTACGCGGGCGCGAAACCGAAGGAATCGTACATTGTCCCGATTGCCCGCAAAAGCGACAGGAGGCTGTTTTAAATGAAATCCGAAATCACAGACGAAAGAATTTTGTTCGAGCGACGCTGCCGCTACAACCCGCTTCTGGGGTTGCGTCCGCAGACGCTGCGCTCGGCGATAGACGCGTTCGAAGTCGGCTATATTTCGAAAGCCGCGCGAATTTGGGAAAAGCTCGAATCCACCGACGACACCGTGATTGCCGTGCGGCCGAAACGCCGCAAGCGCGTCTCGCGCCTGTCGTGGCAGATTGTACCGTACGGCGCGGCGGGCGAGGAAACCGCCAACGCGCACGCCGAGGTTTTGGAGGATTTCTACAACAACGTGGCGTGGACGGACGCGTGCGAAAAGCACCGCGTGGGCGGGTTTTCGCGCCTTGTGGAGGCAATGCTCGACTGCATCGGCAAAAAATATTCCGTGCACGAAATCGTCTGGAATCCGCAACCCGATATGCGCAGGCTTCGGGCGACGTTCAAGTTTGTGCCGCTGTATTTCTTCGAAAATACGACGGGCAATTTGCGCCTGCTGCGCACTCCGAACGCGATTGCTGGCGACGAGCTGAAACCGAACAAATGGCTCATCGCCGCGTCCGACGAACCGCTGATGGCGGCGTGTTCGGTCTACTATCTTTTCAAGCAGATGAGCCTTGCCGACTGGCTCGTGTTCTCGCGCCGCTTCGGTTCGGCGTTGGCTTGGCTTAAAACAAACGAGCCCGAGGGCACGCCCAAGTGGCAACAAATGGCGGATATGCTCGCCAACATCGACAACGAAAGCTC
>DHMA01000207.1:0-396 GCA_002405555.1 Opitutia bacterium UBA4654 | reverse complement strand
CATCACGATGTGGCTGGGCAGCGACCTCGCCACGATGTCGTCGCAGGACGGCGCGGGCGCAAGCTTGCAGGGCGAGTCCGCCGCGATGCTCGAAGACGACGACTGCCTGCTTGTTGAGGAAACGCTCGAACGCACGGTGTCGCGCTTCGTAATCCGCTACTACTTCGGCGATGTAGAGCCCGCCGCGTATTTGCAGTTCCAGCGCACCGACCGTTCCGACAAACGCGCCGCGCTCGAACTGCTCGGAATGTCGGCGGACAGGGGCGTTGCGGTCTCGCAAAAGGCGTGGCGCGAGGCAAGCGGCATAGCCGCGCCCGACGACGGCGAGCCGATTATCGAAAAGACGCAGACCGCTGCGGTGGACGCTTTCGGCTCGTCTTTTGCGGGCAACGAAAC
>DHMA01000202.1:11643-12242 GCA_002405555.1 Opitutia bacterium UBA4654 | reverse complement strand
GGCAACCACGACCTCGTTTCGATTGTCGAAGTAATGGGCAGAGACGCGGGCTGGATTGCCGCCGGCACGACCATGGCAAAACGCCGCGGCGAACTGCAAGACCCGCCGCACATCATTCTCCTCCCCGAAGTGGCGTTCAACCCCGAATACTTCATCGCGCAGGTGCAGGAATGCCTTAAAGCCAACAAGTACTGCCTTGTTGTGGCAAGCGAAGGCCTCGCCGACGCAAACGGCAACTACGTTGCGGAGGGCGAAGCGGCTCAGGACTCTTTCGGACACGCAAAGCTCGGCGGCGTAGGCAGCTACCTCGAAGACTTGGTTTCCAAGAACCTCCCGGGGGTCAAGGCGCGCTCGTCGAAGCCCGGACACGTCCAGAGGGCGGCGGAAACGTGCGCATCTCTTACGGACTCGAACGAGGCGTTCATGTGCGGTCAGGCGGCGGTAAAGGCTGCGGTAGACGGCGAATCGGGCGTAATGGTAACACTCGTGCGCGGCGACACCGAAAAATACTCCTGCGAAACCGTCCTTACGGAGCTTGACAGAGTTGCAAACGGCGTAAAGCACTTCCCCGAAAACTGGATTGGCGAAGACAAAATCTC
>DHMA01000202.1:4520-11590 GCA_002405555.1 Opitutia bacterium UBA4654 | reverse complement strand
GTTCAATAAATACATGCTCCCGCTCATGCAGGGCGAAGTTCAGGTGCCGTTCGAAAACGGAATGCCCGCCTTTGTAAGACTTGCAAAGGTCAAGGCGGAACCGCATTCGTTCCAATAGAAATTTCGGCAATTCAATAATTTTGAGACTCCGAACGGATTTCCGTTCGGGGTCTTTTTTTTTGCAAAACCATTTCGAAAACGAGCGCGGAAAAATCGGAAAAAAACGCCCCAAAACTTTTGGAACGCGAAAAACAGGAGCTTCGCGGAGGTTCGCGAATACCAAAACGCGCAAAAATACCCAAATATTTTCGTTGATAAAAATTCAAACACTGTATTATAATGCTCTTAGTTTTCGAAAACTAACCACTTAATATCACAAAACAAACATGAAAAAGTATCTAATATTACTCTCGGCACTCGCCGCCACAGCCGCATTCGCGGAAAAAGGCTCTGCCGACAAGGAAAGCCCCACAAATATGTCCTCCTGGGGCTCGTTTAACGGAGACACAACGGCGACAAGCGACGTCATATGGCACGGCAACGGCAAAACAACTACCGACATGACCGACAGCTACGTTATTGCCGACCAAGACCTTACCCTTACAAGATTCAAAGTTTCAGGCTCCGGCGGCGACCACTGCAACCTGAACCTCGACCTCAACGGTAAAACCCTCACCTTTACGAACGGTCTTATAGAGTACAACAATACTGTAAGCGATTCCACGGGGCTTTCCAGCTACTACTCAATGGGGCTTAACATCACAAACAGCGATTCTGCAAACGAAGCCACGTTGAATTTCACGTCCTCGACCGTTTCCCTTAATCTGGAAACGACCGACGTTGGCACGGCTGGCGTAGATGTAAGAAACAGATACGGCAGAACGGTTTACATCGGAGAAGGCGTTAACTTCAACGCAAAGGCTCTCGCGGTTAGCGGCAGATTCCAAAACCTTTCCGACCCGTCAAAAATGGAGTGGGACTCCCAAATGACGGTTGCCGGCAAGCTCAATATCACTAACCTCATGTCGCTTAGCGACACGAACTTCGAAAACACGGGCACTATTTCGGCGAATGCAATCAACGTCTACGGCTCGAATTTCACGTCGAGCGGCTCGCTTTTGTCGAGCGGACTGAGCGCGTATGAAAACTCGAACATCGTCCTCAGCGGCTCGAACCTCGCAAAAGACGGAACTTCGCAGGGCACGGTAAGATTCTACGGCAAAAACAACACCCTTACGACGACCTCCGACCTCGCCGCGCAATACCTTGTGCTGAAAAACACCACGACTTTCGACGGAACAACCTACGAAGCCGCGGAACTGACAATCAAGGGCGACTTCACGACCGATAAAATCGTAATGGAAGACAACACGCACCTGACAATCGACAGCGGCGCAAAGACGACATTCGACTTCTCGAACAAAACGCTCAACGGCGACGGCTCCGCAATGGCAATCAAAGGCGACATCACGGTAAAGGGCACGCTCGACATCAAGACGAAGGGCGGAGCGCACGGCACCGAAAGCGTATCGTACAAAAACATCTTGGTAGACGGCGGCAACCTCATCAATACAACTACGAATAACAGCACCTATTCGTTCAACATCTACGAAGGCAAGACGATTACGCTCAAAAACGGCGGCACAATCGACACCACGACAGGCTCGTTCATCGGGCTTACGGGCGGCAAGCTCATTGTTGACGCGACGTCGAAAATCCTCGCAAACCAAATCATGTTCGCACAATCGAGAGGCACGCTTGAACTTTCGCACGCCTCGAACCTCGCTGCCAACACAGACGTTTGCGTAAAGGACCTCAGCGAAAACGCCGACGCAAAGCTCGTGCTCACGAACTGCGGCGAAGCCTACTTCATCAAAAACCTGCGCCCCCTGCGCAAGTCGCAGCTGACAATAGACCTCAACGGCGCGGAACTGCACATCGGGAAAGTCTCCGCATACCAACCCGACGCAAAAGGCACGGACTTCGCCCTTACGCTCCTCGACTTCGAAAACGGCCTCGTCAAGGTTGACAGCTGGACGACGGAACTCATAAGCAGCGGCGAATTCGAAGTCGCATCGGGCGACAAAATCACGCTCATAGCCTACGACAAGGCGGGCAACCTGCTCGACGGTCTTTGGAGCGTCGATTCGAACGGCTACCTGTTCAACTCGGCAATTCCCGAACCCGCAGAATGGGCGGCAATCTTCGGGGCAATCGCCCTCGGCTTGGCGGCATACCGCCGCCGCAAGTAAAAAGGCTTGAACCCTCAAAAACGGTATCGGGGAGCACCCGATACCGTTTTTTGCGCCCCGCGCCAGCCCGCTTTTCATTCGTTGACAAACACAAAAGCTTCTGATTAACTACCCGTCTTAAATATGGAAAGACTGCACTCATATTGGAGAATGCCGTATATCGAAGCCCCCAAACCGCGCGACGATTCGGGCAAAAAAGGCGGCAACCCCTTTGTCGAAATGGCGAAGTCGGACGACTTCAAAAAATACCACATTCTCTGGAAGGGCAAATACTCGTTCATAGTGATGAACAAGTTTCCCTACAACTGCGGACACCTGCTTGTTCTGCCGCTCAGGGAAGTAGGCGACATCGAGCTTCTCGAAGGCGAGGAGAAAGCCGAATTTTTCGACGCAATCATAAAGGCAAAGAAAATCCTGCGGCAGGCGATAAAGCCCGACGCGTTCAACGTGGGCTTCAACCTCGGCGCAAAGGCGGGCGCGGGAATACCGCAACACCTGCACTGCCACGTTGTTCCGCGCTGGGACGGCGACACGAATTTCATGCCGGTCATCGCCGACACCCGCGTCCTCCCCGAAGCAATGGACTCGCTTTGGGAAAGGCTAATCAAATTCGTCGCATGAAGAAAACCCTCACATTCGAGACGGCGCACAATCTCGCCGAACTGTACGCAAACAGATACGAAAACCTCGAACTTGCGGAGGAAAAATTCGGCGTGAAGCTCGTCGCGCGCGACGGCTGGCTTACGATTGAGGGCGTCAAGAAAAGGGCGGAGCTTGCCGAAAAGTTCTTCGACACAATGTGCGCCGCCCGCAAACAGGGGCTGCGCATTGGCAACAACGACTTCCGCAACATGCTCGACCGCGCCGCGTCGGGGAAAATCGACGACATTGTCCGCGTGTTCGAAAAGCCGATTATCGTAGATTTAAAGCGCAAGAGCATTGTCCCCAAAAACATAAACCAGAAAAACTACCTCAAAGCCGTTTTCGAAAACGACGTCGTTTTCGGCGTTGGCCCTGCGGGTACGGGCAAGACCTATTTGGCGGTCGCCGCAGCCCTGAAACTTTTGAAGGAAAAGCGTGTCGAAAGGGTGGTTCTGACGCGTCCCGCGGTAGAGGCGGGAGAGGCTCTCGGCTTCCTCCCCGGGGATTTGCAGGAAAAACTGCTGCCCTACCTGCGCCCGCTCTACGACGCAATGAACGACATGCTCGGCGCGGAGGAAACCCCCGCGCTCGTCGAACGGCAGATTGTGGAAATTGCGCCGCTTGCGTACATGCGCGGGCGCACGCTCTCGAACGCGTTTGTAATCCTCGACGAAGCGCAAAACACCTCGCACGAACAAATGATGATGTTTTTGACAAGGCTCGGCGAAAATTCCAAAATGGCGATTACAGGCGACATCACGCGAATCGACCTGCCCCGCAACAAAAAATCGGGACTTGTCGACGCGCTCGAAACGCTCGACGGCGTGGACGGCGTAAAAATATTCCGCTTCGACGCGGGCGACGTAATCAGACACCCGCTCGTTACGAAAATCGTGGCGGCGTACGACTCAAAAAAACAATGCTAAACAATTTCAAAAATTACAGGGCGGAACGCGCGAAGCGCAAAATGCTCTCGCAGGACCCCAAAAGGTCGAAATTCAGAAAGCTGAACTTCGCGGCGATTTGCGGCGTGGTGCTCGCAATGGCGGCTCTCGTCTACGGAATCTGCTTCGTAAACAAGGCGCCGACGATTCCGCACATGGTCTCGAAAAGCAAGATGGCGCAGGTGCAGGTAATTTCGCCGTTCGACTTTTCGTACAAAAGCGAAATCCAGACGCAACTCAACCGCGAGCGCAACGCGGAGAAAATCCCGCCCTACTACAAGACCAACGCGGCGTCGATTGCGGCGGAATCGAACAACATAAAAAAACTGACGTCGATACTCTCCGAAAACCGCAAAAAATTCGACGACCTCGACGACGCCGAAAAAAAGTCGGGCAAATTCTTCGGTGAAATCTCGGCGGAAATCAGGAAAAGCGCAAACATTTCGGTGTCGCCCTACGACATCAAGACAATCTACGAGCGCACCTCGGCGGAAAACATGGCGAGGACTTTCAACCAGACCGCATTCCACCTCGAAAACATTTTGCGCGACGGCATCTACGCCGACGGCGACGCAATTTTTTCGACAAACGCGGGCATGCCGCTCGACCTGCAAGGCGGACTCAACGCGTCGGGGCTTCGCGCGGGCGACTCGAACATCTTGGAGATGTTCAAACTCAGAGCCGTGAGCGAGTCCGACGCCCGCAGGGAATTCCTCGAAAAGGTCAAGACCCTCGGACTCAACGAACAGCTCGCCTACGCGCTCTACCGCACGATGAACCAAGCCCTCCGCCCGAACGTCGAATTCGACGAGGAAAACACGAAAAAACGCCGCGACGAAGCAAGAAGCAAAGTCGGCGACGTCGTCGTGAAAATCCGCGCGGGCGACACGCTGGTAGACTCCGACACTACGCCGTCGCCGCTAATCACGGAAAAAATCAAGGCTTACAAGGCTGAGCTTCAAAAGCGCGGCACGACATCGACGCTCAAAACAAGCTCGGTCGAATTCATTTTCTGCCTGCTGCTGATGACGATGGGCGCGCTGTTTTTGGTAATCAGCAAGACGCAGAAGAACAGGCGTCCGCGCACGATTGCAATTTTCTGCACACTGCTTCTGCTCAACCTCGCGCTCGAACGCGTGCTCGTGGAAGTCGGCAATACGGAGTATTTCGACTCGAACACGCCGATGATGCAAATCCTCGCGTACGTCGCCCCGATTATGCTCGGCCCCATGATTCAGGTGCTGCTGTTCGGCTCGTACACGGGCTTCATCATGGCGCTGATGGTGGCGGCTCTAACGACTGCGATGCTCGGCGAAGGCATTATATACTTCGCGATATTTCTGGCGTCTGCGCTCGTCGCAATCTACTTCTGCGCGGGGGCTTCGACCCGCCCGCAGGTGATTTTGGGCGGCGTAATCTACGGGCTGTTCATAGCGGCTATTTCGTTCGTAATCGGCAACTGCATAGGAATTTCGATTTCGATTGTTTGGAGGCAGTCGCTCTTGGCGGTGGGCTCGGGCGCGTTGACGGGGCTTGTGGCGCTTGCGATTCTGCCGCTCGTGGAAAGAATCTTCAACAGGTACTCCAACATAACGCTGCTCGACTACACCGACTTCAACAACCCCCTGCTCCGCCGCCTGCAAATCGAAGCCCCCGGAACATACCACCACAGCGTAATGGTATCATACCTTGCGGAGGCGGCGGCGGTCGCCGTCAACGCAAACCCGATGGTCTGCCGCGTAGGCTCGCTCTACCACGACATCGGGAAAATCCAGAAGCCCGAATTTTTCACCGAAAATCAGGGCGGCGGCAAAAACGCCCACGACGAAAAGAATCCGTCGATGAGCGCGTTAATCATAAAAAACCACATTCGCGAGGGCGCGGAAATCGCGAAAATCGCAAAGCTACCCAAACAGATTATCGACGCGATAGACCAACACCACGGCAAGTCGATAGTGTCGTACTTCTACTACAAGGCGCAGGAAATGGCGAAGGCAAACGGAATCAAAGACCCCTTGCAGGCTCTGCGCGACGCGGGAATAGAGGAAAGCACCTACCGCTACGAGGGCACTCTGCCGCAAACGGTGGAAAACGCAATCATCATGATTGCGGACTCGTGCGAGGCGGCGTCGAGGTCGCTCAAACACATCACACAGCACGGAATCGAGGAAAAGGTAAGCTCGATAATCCGCTCGAAAATGACCGACGGGCAGCTCGACGAATGCCCGATTACCGTAAAACAGCTTTCGAAAATCAAGAGCAGCATCGTAGCGACAATGCTGAACATGCTCCACACGAGAGTCGCCTACAACAACGACAAGCAATGAACCAGAAATATCCCATAAAAGAAATCGTCAAGCTCTTCGCAAACCCCGAAATTTCGGGCAATGCGGACGCCGAAATTTCGGGAATCGCAAGCCTCGAAAAGGCGAAGCCGACCGACCTGACTTTCCTCGGCAACAAAAAATACGCCCACGAAGTGCCCACCACAAAGGCGGGCGCGGTTCTCCTGCCCCGCAACTACGACGGCGCGCTCCCCGAGGGCGCGGCAATCGTGCGCGTGGACGACCCGTCGGTAGAGCTTGCCAAGCTCTGCAAAATCGTGGAGGAGGCTCTCTGGCCCAAGCCCAAGGCGGCTATCCACCCGACCGCCGCAATAGACCCCAAGGCGCTTATCGGCAAAAACGTGTTCATCGGCCCCAACGTCTCGATTTGCGAGGGCGCGGTTATCGGCGACGGCGCGGTCTTGCAGGGCAACAACTACGTCGGCAGATTCGCGAAAATCGGCGAAGACTCCTTCCTCTTCCCGACGGCGGTCGTCATGGACTACTGCGAGCTCGGCAAGCGCGTCCGCCTGCAACCGGGGGCGGTTATCGGCTCGGACGGCTACGGATACGTCTTCGTTGACGGCAAGCATGTCAAAGTGCCGCAGGTCGGCAAGGTGGTCGTGGAAGACGACGTTGAAATCGGCGCGAACACATGCATAGACAGGGCGCGTTTCGAAACTACGCTCGTCGGCGCGGGAACGAAAATCGACAACCTCGTTCAGGTTGCCCACAACGTGCAAATCGGCAAGGGCGCGTTGCTGGTCTCGCAGGTCGGAATTTCGGGAAGCACGTCGGTTGGCGACTTCGCCGTGCTCGGCGGACAGGTCGGCGTCGCGGGACACCTGAAAATCGGCGCGGGCGCGATGATTGGCGGGCAAAGCGGCGTCAACGGCGACATTCCCCCG
>DHMA01000202.1:0-4453 GCA_002405555.1 Opitutia bacterium UBA4654 | reverse complement strand
CACGCCTCCCCGCCCCTACCTCAAAGCGCACAAAATCGAAATTCTCGTGGGGCACCTCCCCGAACTTTACGACAGAGTCAAGGACGTCGAAAAACATCTCGGAATCGAGAAAAAAACTTTCGGCGCAAACAAATAGCCGCGCGGAAATCCCGCCCATGCGCGGGCGCATCGGGAAGGCGGCAAAGCGCGTCCGCCCAAACGCATTAGCGCGGGCGAAAAATCCCCCGTATCACAAACCGATACGGGGTATTTTTTTCAAACATTTTCCGCGTCGGGAAAACCCCGCGCGGACGCGCGAATCTGCGCGGCTTTTCGCCGAGTCTGCCGCTACGGCAGAATCGACGGCTTCCACGGCGTGGAGCGCGGAAACCAGCGCGGAACGTTTCTGTAATACTCCAAGTAGCCGTGCCCGAAACGCGCCGCAAGCGACGGCTCTTCGACGCGCTTCAAGTAAAAATGCTCGGCAATCAAAAACAGAACTCCCCACGCGCCGACCCACACCGAGCCGAACAAAAACGCCTCGCCCGCGATTATCATGAAAACGCCGAGCGGCATGGGGTTGCGGACGTACGCAAACGGCCCCGAAACGACGAGGTCGGGCGAGTCGCGGAACAGCGTGGATTTCCCGAAGTGCGGCGACCGCGCGAACAGAATGCCGACCGCCGCGCAAAACGACGCCCCTATTGCAATCAACGCCAAGCCCAAATACAGCCGCGCGTCGTCGAGCGACGCCGCCGAAAACCGCGTGAACGACAGTATCGTAAGCGGGACGAGCGCAACCCACGCGAAAGGCGCGAACATCGCAATTTTTACGGTTTTCGACAATATTTTCACTACACCCCGACATCGTAAAATCCGAATAATTCATTAGCCGCAATTCCTCAAAAAAGCTTGAAAACGCGGCGCATTTGGCAAAATATCGCACATTCAATGGACGAATTCTACGCAGACGACTTTTCCGACAATTTCAATCCCAAAGGCTGGACTGAAAAAGACTGGTTTTTGTACCTGAAAAAATCGGAGGCCGAAATCACGCGCTTCGCCGGAATCTACACCGTCAACAGGCTGCGCGGCCGCTCCCTCGAAGAAATCTGCACCATCGCGGGCTGGCCGCTCCCCAAATACGGCGAAAGCCTCGACGAGTCCGAGGAGATGGACGCCGAATTTTCCGAAGAGCCGTGGACGCTCCTCAACCACCCAATCTACATAATCACGCGCGGGCTGCTCAAATGCCTGCGCGAGCACTTCGGCAGGGTCGTTGACGAAACGCAAATCTCGCCGACGCTCGTCTGGAACATTTCAAAAATCCTCACCGAAGCCGAAACTTTCATGGCTCTCGCCGCAAATTCGACCGACCTCGCAGAAGACCTCCTCGCCCGCTGCAACTACAAAATGTCGGCGGTAAAGCTCAACGAAATCATGGCGAAAATGGGCGAAATCCCCGAGCCGAAATCGGAGCAGGGGCGCGAGAGAATCAGGAGAATCGGCAACATAATTTTCGACCTCCGCGAAGTCTGCCTGAACATGGCGGAAACCTCCGCGGTCGGCAACAAGTAATTTTATGAAAACAACCGCAACGACCTCCATTCTGCTCGCCGCCGCGATTTGCGCCCACGCCGAAATCTCCACAATGGCGGGCTTCGCCGACGTCCGCGAAGCCGCCGTCTGGGCGCGTTTCGACACGCCCGCCGCAAACGCTTCGGCGCAATTCTTCGAATCGAAAAATCCCGAAAAAAAGTTCGACGCGAAAATCCTGCCGATTGGCGGGGCGCAGAACCCCGCGGTCGCGAAAATCGCGCTCGAAGGCCTGTCTCCCTCGACCGAGTACACCTACGTTGTATCCGACGGCAAAAGCTCTTCGACTGGCAAAATCGCCACTGCGCCCGACTACAAGGGGCGAACTCCCCCGCCCGACTTCTCTTTTGTCGTGCTCGGCGCAAACCACGTCAACGACCCCAAGTTCGACGAGCCTTTCAGAACCCCAGGCGGCGATTTCGAAATTCTCGACGCCGCGAAGAGCAAGTCGCCCGCGTTCGCGCTTTGGGTAGGCGCGCAGAACGTTTACAGGCATGCCGACTCCGCCTCGCGCTTTGCCATGGCGTCGCGGCTTGCCGATTTCCGCGCGTTCAAGCCCGCCCGCGCCCTCCTGAACTCTCAGGCAAACTACGGCGTTTTAGGCGCGAACACTCTTGCCGACTCCTCCGTCGCTGGCGCGAAAAACCACATCGACGTTTTCGGCGAATTTTGGTGCAACCCGCAAGCCGCCGAAAGCTCCTCCCGCGCGTACTCGTTCTCGTATGCCGACGCCGACTTCTTCGTTCTCGACGACTTCTCGAACAGTTCGAACCTCGACTACAAAAACGACCGCCCCGTAAGGCTCGGCGACGCGCAGATGCGTTGGCTTTTCTCCGCCCTCCTCAACTCAAAGGCGACTTTCAAGTTCGTTGTGATGAACACGCCCGTTTCAAACCCCGTTGAAAGTCCCGAAAATTTCACGTTTGCGAGCCGCGAGCGCAACGCCCTCTTGGCGTTCCTCTCCGACAAGAAGATTGAGGGTGTCATCGTCCTTTCCTCGAAAAAGGGTTATGCCGAAATCACGCGCTTCATTCGCGCGGGCGCGTATCCCGTTTTCGAGCTTTCCGCCGGCCCGCTCACTGACCGCCCCGCCAAGGAAATTACCGAGATGAACTATTTTAGGGTCCCCGGAAGTTCCGTTAAAGCCCGCTCCTTTGCTCAGGTCAAAATTGAAGGCGCCGAGAACAACCGCGCCGCCACTCTCTCTTTCTTTGACTCCAAAGGTGAGCGTCTCTTCGAAACCACTATAAAGCATTCCGACCTCAAAAAATTCGACTGACGCGAGCCGCGTCGGGCGTCGGAACTTCGTTCCTCATGGTGATTATGCGGCGCGGCTATAACCGCGCCTTTTCTCTATTAGTTCGTATTGGCTTCGCCAATTACTGGCGGTGGGAAATGTTTTAGCTTCGTTAGAAACGGTAAAAATAGTCGCGCTTCGCGCGGAAGAGAATTTCCTTTCGCAAGTGTTGACAATCATGCAATGCCGTGGACAATGGCGCGTTTTCGAAAATGAACAAATCGCAAAAGGCAACTTGTGTAGGGCTTACTGCCCCGATTTTCTGGGGAACGTGTGTCGGGCTGATTCGCATAATCACCGAGGAATTTAGTCTGTCGGCGGGGCTTACAATCCTCTACGGCACGACTGTCGCGTATTTGCTGTGTGTGCTCGGATTCCCCAAAATCAAAAAGATGTCGCTCAAATATCTCTTTTTCGGAATACCCCTTGCGAACCTCTGCGCCCTGCTCTTCTGTGTCTCGATGTTCCTCTGCCAAAACGAGCGGCAGACTGTCGAGGTCGGCATGGTAAACTACATGTGGCCCTGTCTTGTTGTCTTTCTCTCTATTTTCGTAAACAGGGAAAAAATGCGCTGGTGGATTTACCCCGCGATGGCAATCAGTTTTATCGGGATTGCAATCGTCCTCGGCGGCGAAAAGGGTTTGGACGCGGAGAGCATTGTGCAAAATGTTTCGTCGAATCCCGCGCCCTATGTTTTGGCGTTTTTCGGCGCGTTGTCGTGGGGCATGTTCTCGAACTTGACGAAGCGTTGGCATGAGACGGAAAACCCCACTGTGCTGATTTTCGCGATTGATTTCGTGATTTTCGGGACGCTCTGGGCGTGCGGCTACGGCAGTATTTCGCACGTATCGACTGCGGGATGGATTAGCGTTTTTCTCGGCGCAATCACTATCGGCAGCGGATATGCCGCGTGGAACTACGGCGTCGAATACGGAAACATGAACGTTCTTGCGATTGCTTCCTACTTCACCCCCGTGCTTTCCTGCATCTTCGCCTCGCTCTGGATTGGCGCGCCCCTCGGCGCAAACCTCCTCATCGGCGTCTCTATCCTCATCTTAGGCTCAATCCTCTCCAATTCCGCAAGGCTGGAGCCTTGACGCCGCAGATGGGGGCTTTGCCCCCATGAGGCGGGGCGCGAGCCGCGCCGGTCGTCGGAGCTCCGCTCCTTTCTGTGGTAATGCGCGGCAAGTAACTTGCCGCTTTCCCCGTTTAGTCCGTATTGGCTTCGCCAATTACTTGTGTTGGGATAACAGAACGTTAGATAGAAACAAATAAAAATAGACGCGCTTTGCGCGGAAAAAGAAAAAGCGGAAATCCCACAACATGGAATCTCCGCTTTCCGATAAACCCAACTTTTATCCCAGCGCACTCTAAAAAACTTCCGCGCTCCGCGCTGTAATTTTAGGGGTGTCAAAGTGCTTTCATAAGAGTGGCTTTCCTGTGCACGCAGGGCGCGTGGCGTACGCGGATTTTCCAACGCAACAGTAGCTACGCGAAACGCCCTACTCTACTTTTATCCCAAAGCAACTTAAAAATCTTTGCGCCGTGCGCTCACTTGTTAGGCGCGTCAAAGTGCTTTCA
>DHMA01000033.1:8456-8771 GCA_002405555.1 Opitutia bacterium UBA4654 | reverse complement strand
ATGCTCGAAGTCTATCAGGCGTACTCCGACCACAGGGGCATGATGGAGCTTTTCCGCTCGATGATTAAGCGCATTTGCGAAAACGTGCTGGGCACAACGTCAATCCCCCGCGCCGACGGCGGCACAATCGAACTCGGCGGCGAATGGCGCGAGGTCGACTACAAAGACCTCATCATCGAGGCGACAAAAATGCCCAACTGGTTCGAGCTTTCGCGCGACGAAAAACTCGCCGCGGCAAAGAAAATCGCGGGCGAAACGAACTCGGACATCGAGCTTAGCGACGACCTCGAAGACTACGAAATCACAAACAACGTC
>DHMA01000033.1:8269-8409 GCA_002405555.1 Opitutia bacterium UBA4654 | reverse complement strand
ACAAACAACGTCTACGGAAAACTCGTCGAGCCGAATCTTATCCAGCCGACATTCGTCATGCACATTCCCCGCGAGCTGTGCCCGCTGGCGAAGCTCAACAAAAAAGACCCGCGCGTGCTCGACGTTTTCGAACTGTGCAT
>DHMA01000033.1:0-8118 GCA_002405555.1 Opitutia bacterium UBA4654 | reverse complement strand
TCGACGAAGACTTCCTCACCGCGCTCGAATACGGCATGCCCCCCGCAGGCGGCATGGGAATCGGCATCGACAGGCTCGTAATTCTGCTCACGGGAGCCGCGAATATCCGCGACACAATCCTCTTCCCGTCGCTCCGCCCCGAATAGCAGATGAAGTGGTGGCTGTACATCGCCCTTAAACAGCTCTTTCCGACGGGAAAGATTGCGTCGTTTTTCGCGGCGGTGTCGGTCTTGGGAGTCGCGCTCGGCGTGCTCGGTCTTTTCGGCACGCAGAGCGTAATGAACGGCTTTCACGAGCAAATAGGCGAGAAACTCCGCGACACTACGGGCGACGTTATTATCCGCAAAAACGGCCGCACAATGTTCGGCTTGGAAAAACTCGTCGCCGACCTGAAAAAGACGGCGGGCGTAAAGACCGTCGAAAAGGTCGCGCGGGGGCCCGTAATGATGCTCGCAAACAACGTGCCGACTTTCCCGATTCTCCGCAGCTACGACACCGTTTCGGAGGAATGCGCCCTGCCGATAAGGGAGAAAAGCTACGTCAAGCTCGGCGACATCTCGAACCTCGACGACGACTCAATCATTCTCGGACAGAGGCTCGCGGCAAACGCGGGAATCACGGTGGGGGATACGGTGGAAATCGTGTCGCCCACAATGCTCGATAAAATCAAAAAGGACGAAGTGCCCATGCCCGCGCGGCTCGAAGTTGTGGGACTGCTGATGACGGACTATTCGGAGGTTGACTCCAACGTCGCGCTCGTCTCCCTGCGGCGAATGCGCGAACTTTACGGACTCGGCGACGGCACCCACGCTCTCGTTCTGCGCCTCGACGACAACGCCGACTGCACGAAAACCGCCCGCGAAATCCAGAAAAAACTTTCCTTCCCCATGCGGGCGTCCACATGGCTTACGAGCAACGAGGCGTTCCTGCGCGTAATCAAAATGGAGAAGGTGATGATGTCGCTTATAATTGTGCTTATAATTCTGGTGGCGTCGTTTTCAATCTGCATTTCGCTCTATACATCGGTGCTGCGCAAAACGCGCGAGATAGGGCTGATGGGCGCAATGGGCGCAAGACCATGCCAAATTGCGGCGATGTACTGCTTTCAGGGATTTGTAATCGGCGTGTGCGGCGCGTTGGCGGGGCTGGGGCTGACATGGCTTGTGCTCACTTTCCGCGAACCGATTGTCCAGATTGTGGTCGGGCGCGAGGCGTTGATAGAGTTCTACCACTTCGCCCACCTGCCCGTAAAGTACGAGCTTTCCGACGCGCTTTGGGCGTCGGGGTTCTCGGTGGTTTTGTGCACGCTCGCGGGGCTTCTGCCGGCAATCCGCGCGGCACGGCTGAAAGCGTCGGAGGCTATGCGCAATGAATAGCGATTTCGGCGAAACGGTTTTGAGGGCGGAGGGAGTGCGCAAAAAATTCAGGTCTCCCGACGGCGGATTCTTGGAGGTTTTGCGCGGCGCAAATCTGTCGGTCGGGCGCGGAGAAAGCGTGAGCCTGCGCGGCGAAAGCGGCGCGGGAAAGACGACGTTCCTGAATATCCTCGCGGGCTTGGAATCGCCGAGCGGCGGGGAGGTATTTTGGGACGGCGCGAGAATCGACAATCTGCCGAACTCGAAACAGGCAAAACTGCGGGCGGGCTTCATGGGATTCGTCTTCCAGAACTACTGCCTTGTGCCCGAACTCAACGCGCTCGAAAACGTCTGCCTTGCCGCGCGAATCGCGGGCAGGTTCGACTCGCAAACGCCGAAACTCGCGCTCGGACTCCTCGAAAGGGTCGGGCTGAAATCGAGGGCAAAACACCTGCCGTCGCAGATGTCGGGCGGCGAAAAACAGCGCGTGGCGGTGGCGCGGGCGATTCTCAATTCGCCGAAAATCATACTCGCCGACGAGCCGACGGGCAACCTCGACGAATCTACGGCAAACGAAGTCATGGAAATGTTCCTTTCGCTCTGCGCCGAACGCGGCACGGCTCTGCTGCTCATCACCCACAACCCCGACTTCGCAAAGCGCACGGCGCGGAGCGTGAAAATGTCGGGCGGCGAAGTTTTCTAAATCCGGCTCGCGGACGCGGCGTCAAGCGCGGCGGATTCGTTTTTTGCTAAACTGTACAGTAAAAATTTTTCAACAAGGTTCGACAAATCCGAACCCGCGTTTAGACTTTCGATTCATGAAAACAATATTCTTGGGATTGCTATTTTCGGTTTTATCTACGCTCGCCGCAGGCGCGACATGCGCGGGCGAAAGCCGGACGGGAACAGCCAGCGTCGACGGAAACGGCGTGTTTGTGGACGGCAAGCCGTTCAGGTTTCTGTCGGGCGAAATGCACTATTTCAGAATACCGCGCGAAAACTGGAAGGACAGAATCGAAAAGCTTAAAGCATGCGGACTGAACACGCTTGCCACATACGTTCCGTGGAACCTGCACCAGCCGTCGGAGGACGAATTTTATTTCGACGGAATCGCCGACCTCGACGCATACCTCAAACTCTGCAAGGAGGAGGGGCTTAAAGTCATGCTGCGCCCCTCGCCGTACATCTGCGCAGAGTGGGACTTCGGCGGACTTCCCGCGTGGCTTCTCAAAGACCGCAACCTCACAATCAGGTGCTCCGATCCGAAGTACCTCGCCGCGGTAAAAAAATACTACGACAAACTTTTCGAAATCGTCAAGCCGCACTTCTGCAACAACGGCGGCGCGGTGGTCGCAATACAGCTCGAAAACGAATACGACAACTTCGCCGACGACGCCGAATACATAGAATTTCTGCGCGACTACGTTTTGAAGACGGGCTTCAAGGGCATAATCTACTCCGCCGACCCCTCGCCGACAAGCGCGCTTACCCCCCTGCCCGTGGACGGCGTATGGCTCACGGCAACCTGCGGCGGCAAGCTGGTTTCGACATTCAAAAAGATGAAGCGCATACAGCCCGACAAGCCCGTAATGGTCAGCGAACTCTGGGCGGGGCAGGGAATGCGCCTGAAAATTCCCCTTCGCGTGCGCGACTACAAGGCGACCGCCGCCGAGCTTGACGAATTTCTCGCCATGGGCGGGCATGTCAGCTTCTACATGTTCCACGGCGGAACGACGTTCGGGCTGATGAACGGCGCAATGCGCAAAACCTCCGCCTTTGCGGAATTCCGCCCGCAGATTTCAAGCTACGACGTTGACGCGCTCCTCAACGAAGCGGGCGACCCCATGCCGAAATATTTTGCGTTCCGCGAAGTGCTCTTGAAATACAACCCCGACGCGAAAAACATTCCCGTCCCCCCCGCGTCGAAAAAGGTAAAACACTCCGACGCCGTTTTCGAAAAATGCGCCCCAATGCGCAAAAACATCGAAAACCTCTCGCCGAAAACAATAAAGAGCGCGGTGCTTCCGACAATGGAGGACACCGGCTTCAACTACGGCTTCATAAACTACACCGCGAAAATCAGGCCGCAGATTTCGGACTCGCAACGCCTGTCAATCTACGGAATCCGCGACCGCGTCTGGGTGAGCCTCGACGGCGCGGACATCGGCGACTGCGGGCAGAACGACCCCGAACCCATTTACAAAATCAAGGTCGGCAAAAACGGAAGCACCCTGAACATACTCGCGGAAAATCAGGGACGCGTGAATATCGGGCCTACGATGGCCGAAAACCGCAAGGGCATCACGGGCGGCGTGCGCATTCAAAACGAATACCACTTCGGCTGGACGGCAAACCCGATTCCCCTCGACGACATCTCGAAAATAGACTGGAAGCCGCTCGGCAAAACGGCGTCGGCGGACAAGTCGGAATACCCCATGTTCTTCAAGGGGAAATTCGAGGCGGCGGAAGCGGCGGACTCCTACGTATCTTTCGAAAACTTCACGCGCGGATACATCTGGATAAACGGCTTCCTGCTCGGCCGCTACGACGCCGACAGCCCGCTGAAAACGACATACATTCCCGCGACGCTCGTCAGAAAGGGCGCAAACGAAATAGTCCTGCTTGAATGCGACGCCGCAAAAGAGCCGAAGCTCGAATTTACAACGCAGCCGCGCGGACTCGTAAAAGACGAAATCAAAATTCTAAAAGACTGAACGCCCGCGCCCGACGCGCCGCGCAAATCTCCCCGCCGAAATCGGGGAGAAAAAGTCTAAAAAGTGTTGCAAGACGCGCGGGGTTTGGTTGAATTTACGGATATGCAAAATTTTTCAGGAGTTTGGACCGCTTTGATTACCCCGATGACCGAACAGGGCGTCGATTACGACGCGCTTAAAAAGCTCGTCGAAGCGCAAATCAAGGGCGGCGTTAAGGGACTTGTCGCGGTCGGAACGACGGGCGAATCGCCCACGCTCGACCCCGTGGAACACATTGTAGTAATCAAGAAAATCATAGAGTACGCAAACGGCCGCGTCCCAGTAATCGCGGGAACGGGCTCGAACTGCACGCGCGAGGCGGTGCACCTCACAAGAGAGGCGGACGAAGCGGGCGCGGACGGTTTTCTGGTGGTCGCGCCCTACTACAACAAGCCGTCTCAGGAGGGCGTATACCTCCACATGGCGGAAGTCGCAAAATGCACGCGCAAGCCGATTTTCCTCTACTCAATCCCCGGCCGCTGCGGAATCGAAATCTCCAACGACACCGCCGCGCGTCTGTACAAAAAATTCCCCAACATCTGCGTGATGAAAGAGGCGGGCGGCAAGGTCGAAAAGGTCGAAGACCTCAACGGCAAGGTAGACGCAAACTTCACGATTTTAAGCGGCGACGACGGACTCACGATAGACTTCATGAAAAAGGGAGCAAAGGGCGTAATCAGCGTGGCGTCGAACATCGTCCCCGAAAAGATGGTCGAAATGGTAGACCTAATGCTCGCGGGCGAAACGCAAAAGGCGCAGGCTGTTTCGGACTCGCTGGCGGGCTTCTTCCACGCGCTGTTCATCGAGCCGAACCCCGTTCCCGCAAAGACCGCAATGGCGTTGAAGGGCATGATTTCAAGCCCGTTCGTGCGCCTGCCGCTCTGTGCAATGCGCCCCGAAAACCTCGAAAAACTCGAAACCGAAATGAAAAAGGCGGGGATATAAAAATGGCTTTCAAAATTCTCATAAACGGCGCGAACGGGCGCATGGGACACGCAATCGCCGCAACCGCAAAAGAGGCGGGCATGGAATGCGTCGGGTGCGACTTGGGCGACAACGCCGAAGACCTCATCAAAGACTGCGACGCCGCGATAGACTTCTCCTTCCGCGACGCAACCGCGCCGCTCGCAAAGCTCTGCGCAAAATACAAAAAGCCCCTCGTGATTGGCACAACGGGGCACTCGCCCGAACAGCGGGCGGAAATCCTCGAATGCGCAAGGGAAATCCCGATTGTGTGGGCGGGCAACTACTCGCTGGGCGTAAACCTCCTGAACTATTTGACGAAAATCGCCGCAAAAATTCTCGACGACTCCTACGACGTGGAAATAGTGGAAATGCACCACAAACACAAAAAGGACGCTCCAAGCGGCACGGCGGAAAAGCTCAAAGAGATTGTCTGCAAGGAACGCGGAGTCGGCGAAGACTCGGTTTGCTACGGGCGCAAGGGAATGGTCGGAGAGCGCAAGGCGGGCGAAATAGGCGTGCACGCGCTCCGCGGCGGAAGCGTCGTGGGAGACCACACCGTGATTTTCGCCGCCGACGGCGAACGATTGGAGCTTGTCCACAAGGCCGCCGACAGGGCGGTGTTCTCGAAGGGCGCGGTTCGCGCGGCGCAGTGGCTGAAAGGCAAGCCCGCGGGACTCTACGGCATGGACGACGTTCTGAATTTGAAATAACGCACAGCGTCCGCGCCGAAAAGCGCGGACTTTTTTATGCTTGCGGGCAAAACGCGCCCGCGCAAAAAAAACGCCGCCAACAATGACGCGGCAAACGGAGTTTTTTATGATAGTCGGGATAAAAGGCAAACTGGTTTCGTCGTCCCTGTTCGAGGCGGTGGTTGAAACGGGCGGAATTTTCTACGAAGTGAACATTCCGCTTACAACTACGGAATTACTTCCGAAAACGGGAAGTGAAGTCATGCTGTACACGGTGGCGGTCTACCGCGAGGACTCGCAGTCGCTCTACGGGTTCGCGTCGGCGTCCGACAGGGACTTCTTCAAAACGATAGTCGAAAAAGTCTCCGGCATCGGGCCGAAAACCGCGCTGAACATGATGAGCAGAATGTCGGTCGCAACGCTGCGCGATTCGATAAAATCGGGCGACGTCGCCACGCTCTCGAAATGCCCCGGAATAGGCAAGAAGACGGCGGAGCGGCTTGTGCTCGAATTGAAGGGAACTCTCGCGGGCGTTTCGGGGCCTGCAAACGCGGCGGCGGGCGGCGCGGAAAATTCGAACGTCTCCGACGCGGTCGCGGCTCTGGCGGCTCTGGGGCTGAAAGTTTCGGACGCCGACAAATACGTACGCGCGGCGGTGCAAAAGCTGGGGGCGGACGCCGACACGGAAGCCCTCGTAAAATTCGCATTATCCAAGTAAATTATGACAAAAGAGGAAATTTTAAACACGCTCAAAGCGGTGAAATACCCGCCCTACTCGAAAGACATTGTGTCGTTCGGAATGGTAAAATACGTCAAGACCGACGGCGCGAACGCGGAAGTGCGCATATTCACGGGCGGCGAAAAGGAGGCGGCGAAAAAGGTGGTCTTGGAGGCTACAAAAGTCCTCGAAGCCGCATACCCGAACGCGAAGTTCGACGTCATTCTGCTCGCGGAAGACCCCGCAAAGGCGCAGGCTCCCGCGCCGAAAAACGAAACGCTCGCGGGCGTCAAAATGAAAATCGCGGTGGCTTCGGGCAAGGGCGGCGTCGGCAAAAGCACGGTCGCGGTGAACCTCGCAAAGGCGCTGGCGGAAATCTTTTCGAAGGACGGCGAAGCGCGGGTCGGGCTGATGGACTGCGACATTCACGGGCCGAGCGCGGCGATTCTGATGGGCGAAAAAGTCTTCCCGTCGGTCACCCCCGACGAGAAAATCGTGCCGCCGACAATCGACGGAATCAAGGTGATGTCGATGGGCATGCTTGTTGACGACGACCAGCCGCTAATCTGGCGCGGGCCGATGGTCACAAGCGCAATCAAGCAGTTCGCCGAACAGTCCGAATGGGGAGAGCTTGACGCAATGGTAATAGACCTCCCCCCCGGCACGGGCGACGCGGTGCTGAGCGTTGTGCAAATCATTCCGCTCGACGGCGCGCTGATTGTAAGCACCTCGAACAACCTCGCCGCGACAACTGCCGCAAGGGGCGCAATGGTCTTCGAAAAAAGCGGCGTGAGGATTTTGGGAGTGCTCGAAAACATGGCGTATTTCCAAATGCCCGACGGCTCGAAGGAATACGTTTTCGGAGAGGGATTCGCCGATGAGGCCGCGCGGAAGCTCGGAACGGAAGTCGTGGCGAGGATACCGATAGACAAAAGCCTGCAAAGCGGAAATCCGTCGGAGGCGTCGCGCAAGATTTTCCTCGAACTCGCGCGGAGAATTTCCGACGCGCTCAAAAAGTAGCCGATAACATTCACATGAACACCGACAAGCCCGAAAACAACCCCGACGAAAAACCGAAGCCCGAAAATCCGCTCGAAGAGTTGAAGAAACAGCTCGAAGGGATTTTCGGCGGCAAGCCCGTGAAAGTCGAATTCGGGGAGATTCCGTTCGGGGCGCAACCCGAACGGGGAGAACGCCCCGCAGACCCCGCGGACGACTCGGAGGAAGTGCTCAAACGCATTCGCGAGTTCTCCATGAAGCCGCGCGAAATACGCGACTACCTCAACCGCTACGTCGTCAAGCAGGACGAGGCAAAAAAGGTGCTTTCCGTCGCAATCTGCGACCACTACAACCACGTCCGCCGCTGCCTCGAAAACCCCGACGTCAAGGAGCTTGAATACGGCAAGCAAAACATTCTCATACTCGGCCCCACGGGCGTGGGCAAAACCTACCTCATGCGGACAATCGCCAAACTCATCGGCGTGCCGTTCGTAAAGGCGGACGCCACGAAGTTCTCGGAAACGGGCTATGTCGGCGCGGACGTGGAGGACCTTGTGCGCGACTTGGTGAAGACCGCAAACGGCAACGTGGACGTGGCGCAGTACGGCATAGTCTACATCGACGAAATCGACAAAATC
>DHMA01000044.1:815-3596 GCA_002405555.1 Opitutia bacterium UBA4654 | reverse complement strand
GTAGACGGCGGAGCGCAGAAGCGCAGCTTTACGTTCATCGACGACGGCATCGAGTGCCTGCTCAAAATTCTCGAAAACAGGGACGGCTGCGCCGACGGAAAAATTTTCAACATCGGCAATCCCTACATGGAATTTTCAATTAAAGAGCTTGCCGACATGCTCGTCGAGCTTTTCGGCGAATATCCCGAATACGCCGAACGCGCGAAGAACGCGAAAATCGAAAACGTTTCGAGCGAGGAATACTACGGCAAGGGCTATCAGGACGTGTCGCGGCGCATGCCGTCGATTGCCGAGGCGGAGAAAGTTCTCGGCTGGAAACCGACCACCGACCTGCGCACCGCGCTCAAACTTACGCTCGACTACCACCTGCTCAAAAAGGACTACGAGCTTGGCGAAACTTCGAAATAACGTATGAAGCTTGCCGTAAAAGTCGACATCGACACATACCGCGGGACGCGCGAAGGCGTCCCAAACCTCTGCAAACTTTTCAGGAAACACGGCGTTCCCGCAACGCTGCTGTTCTCTATGGGGCCCGACAACACGGGCAAGGCTCTCCGCAGGATTTTCAGAAAGGGCTTTCTGAAAAAGTGCCTGCGTTCGAACGTCGCGGGCAACTACGGGCTGAAAACTCTGCTCTACGGAACGCTCCTCAAAGCGCCGCGCATAGGCAAGCTTTGCGCCGAGCAAATGCGGGCGGCTCGCGACGACGGCTTCGAATGCGGAATCCACTGCTGGGACCACTTCAAATGGCAGGACTATCTTCCGACAATGCGCCCGACGGAAATCGAGGCGGAGTTCACAAAAGCGCGTGTCGAGTTCGAAAAAATCTTCGGCTACGAACCCAAGTTCTGCGGCGCGCCCGGCTGGCAGATTACGCCCGACGCGCTCGAAGTCGAGGACGGCGCAAACCTCCTCTACGCCTCCGACGTGCGGGGCGGCTTGCCGTTTGTGCCCACAATGGGCGGCAGAAAATTCAAAACGCTTCAAATTCCCTCGACGCTTCTGACGCTCGACGAAGTCTTGGGGCTTACGCCGCTCGAAAAAGTCGCCGACATGCACATTGCGGAGATGCGGAAAATCGGGCATTCGGTAATGACCGCGCACGCCGAGCTTGAAGGCATGGCGTATTTGGAGTGGTTCGACGCTTTCCTGTCGAAAGTAAAATCGGAGGGCGCGGAATTTTACTCTCTTGCAGACTACGCCAAGGAGATTCTGGCGAATCCGCAAACCGTGCGCACAGCCGAAATCAAAATGTCGCCGTTCACGGGGCGTTCGGGAACGCTCGCGGTTCAGGTCTGATTTTTTTTGAAAAATTTTTCTTTATTCCGAACAAAACCGTCCGATTACTGTCAGTAAATTTAGAAAGGAATAAATCCGTATGAAATCATTGGTTTTGGCAACTATGTTGGGCGTTGCCGCGCTGTTTGTTGCGGCGTGCAACTGTCCGTCTAACTGCGCTCAGGCAAACTCCTCGTGCGCAACCGTTTGCAAGTGCAATCCCTGCGCGTGCAACCCCTGCGTTTGCAAGGATAAATGCGTTTGCAATCCCTGCCCCGACGCCGCAAAATGCCCCGCGAAAGCTCAGGCATGCGCGAACGCCAAGGCGGAATGCGCAAAAGGCGCTTGCCCCGCAAAGTAGTTATTTTTCATAATAATCCCAAAGCGGTGTCGGAGTTTCCCGATACCGCTTTTTTTTTCGGAAAATCCGTTGACGCGCTCCGCCTAAAAAATCTAATCTTTTTGGCATGGATTTTACGGCGATAGATTTCGAAACCGCCAACGCAAGCCGCGCGTCGATATGCGCGGTCGGGCTTGTGCGCGTCGAAAACGGGGAGGTCGTGGAGCAGTTCCACAGGCTTGTGAACCCGCAGTGTTCGTTCAATTTCTACAACACGGCGGTTCACGGAATAACCGCCTTCGACGTCCGCGACGCCCCGTGCTTCTGCGATGTCTACGAAGACATGAAGCCCTTTCTTGCCGACAACGTTGTTGCGCACAACGCGGCGTTCGACATCTCGTGCCTGCGCTCTGCGCTCGAACGCTACGACATCGCCGCGCCCGACTTCGACTATTTCTGCACGCTTTGCATAAGCCGCAAGGTGCTCGCCAACCTGCCGAGCCGCAAGCTCGACGTTCTTGCGCAGTACTACGGGCTGGGCGACTTCAACCACCACAACGCCCTCGACGACGCCAGAATTTGCGCCCAGCTTTTCGGGATATTCTCCGACAGGTGCGACGTTGCGCCGCTGAAAAAAAGCTTCCGCGAAAAGACGGTTCGCCGCGCAAAGCCCGACGTTTTCGAAACCGCTCGGCGAACCCTCGACCGCGCCCGAAAACACGAGGAGCGGCGCGCCTTGCATACCCCGCAGACCGACTTGGAGTTCGACTACTCGCCCGTGGATTTTTCGAAGACATTTGTCGTAAGCGGCGACTTCGGCGAAATGGGCGCACAGTACGTCGAGGGGCTGATTGCGCGGCAGGGCGGGCGCATTCGGCGAACAGTGGACGCCGAGACCGACTACGTTGTCGTGGCGGACAGCCCGTCGGCGGCGTGGGGCGCGGGCGAGTACGGGCGCGAGATTGACGCGGCTCTTGGCTACGGACGCGCAAAGTTTTTGAGAATGTCGCACTTATTGCGCGAGATTATGTAGGGCGGGCAGGGCGCGAAAATTTTTTCGAAAAAAAAGCTTGCGCGGAACTTGAAAATCGTTTGTATGTCCAACCTATTAAATGTCGCAGGGTGGAGCAGCTTGGTAGCTCGTCAGGCTCATAACCTGAAGG
>DHMA01000044.1:0-765 GCA_002405555.1 Opitutia bacterium UBA4654 | reverse complement strand
TCAGGCTCATAACCTGAAGGTCATTGGTTCAAATCCAATCCCTGCATCCAATTTTAAAACCGTCCGCTTGGACGGTTTTTTTGTTTGGCGGTGTTTGCGCGTTTGAAAATGCGCCCGCGCGGTGTTTGTTTTGTGCGGCTCGCGCGTCTTGCTGGTGTTTGCGGGGCGGGCGGCTTAGGCAAGCCCGCAGTCGAGCAATAGGCGAGTGTCGGCGAGGATTTCTCCGATTTCCCCGAACGCGGCGAGTTTCCCGTTTTTGAGCACGGCGGCGCGCGGGCAGATTTTTGCCGCAAAATCCAAGTCGTGGGTTGTCAGCACAATGCGCGCGGGAATTTTTTTGAGCAGTTCGGCGGTTTCGCGCTTCGATTTTGGGTCGAGCAGGGCGGACGGTTCGTCGAGCAGCAGAATTTCGGGGCGGCACGCGAGCGCGGCGCAGACTGCGGCGCGTTTCTTTTCGCCGTCCGAGAGCCTGTCGGTACGCCTGTTTTTTAAATGCGCAATTCCGAAATCGGCAAGCAGCGCGTCGGTCTCGCGCTCCGACTCCTCCGCGCTTAGCCCGCGGTTTGCGCAGCCGAACGCCACGTCCTCGCCGACCGTCGGGAAGAAAAGCTGGTCGTCGGGGTTCTGGAAAACGAGCGTCGCCTTTTTCCTTATCTTTTCGGCGTTGCGCTTTTCGACCCTCACGCCGTCCAAAAAAATTTCGCCCTCCGAGAGCGGCAGAAGTCCCGCAATCGCCCAGAGCAGGGTGGTCTTGCCCGCGCCGTT